>NZ_JBEXXN010000005.1:0-172588 GCF_040630445.1 Streptomyces sp. NPDC005805 | reverse complement strand
CATCGCCGAGGCGGACATGGAGGGCGAGGGCGCGTTCGACCCCCGGACGGTCCTCGCCGCGGTGGAGGGCGTGTCCCGGCTACCGGTCCTCGTACCGGGGCAGGCCGCTGGTCGGCACCGCCCAGTCGCCGACGGTGATCTCCTCCCCGTACACGAACTCCTTGCGCGTGGCGTACCGAGGGCCCGCCGGCGTCGCGTGGATGTCGCTGAACACGGCCCCGGTGCCGGTGCGCGGGTCGAAGACCGCGTAGACCGGGATGCCGAGGAGGGGGTAGTCGCGCATCTTGCCCACCCAGTCGTTGTCCGGGTTCGACCGCGACACGACCTCCACCGCGGCGAGGACCGTCCGGGGGTCGAACGCGCCCTCGCCCTCCATGTCCGCCTCGGCGATGACCATCACATCCGGATGACGCATGATGCCCTCGCCCGCGTGCTCCACATCGGGGGTACCGGTGTGCGCGACGAGCCCCTCCGGAAGGACGGCTTCGAGGCGCTTGCGCACCCGCAGCACGGTGAGTTCGTGCGGCTTCGCGGGCGACATCATGTCGTGGACGATCCCTTCCTTCGTGATTTCGAACTTGCCGGGAAGGGTGTCGTCCATCGACGCGACGAAATCGCGCATGACCCGGTACTGGCGGGCGTCGTGCTGCGCTTCGTCCGGGGCCATGGTCATCCCGCTCGCTCCTCGTCGTCCGTACCCGGCGGCAGGGGTCGTCCCCCTCATGCTAGGCGGCCGCCCGGGCGTGGGCCCGGGTCTCGGCGTGGGCTTGGTGTCGGCAGTCGCGGCAGAGACCTGGTTCGGGGGCGCGGAAGGCGCGGTTGCAGGTGCCGGTGCAGTCGACGAGTGGGTGGGGTCTGTCCGGGGGCGCGGGGAGGCCGGGGAGTGGTGGTGGAAGCAGCGCGGTGAGGCGGTGCGCGAGCAGGCCCGCGGGCTGTTTGAGGGGGTGGGGCAGGTCGGTGGTGAGGGCGGAGCGTACGGCGTCGGGGGTGACCTCGCGTTCCAGCCAGGTGACGACGGCCGGGGCGAGTCGGCGGACGTCCCGTTCGCCGAGGAGGAGCCGGGGGTCGTGGCGGCGCAGGCCGGTGAGGAGGTCGGTGGCGATGCGGTGGAGCTCCAGGTCGGGGCTCTGGGGCTGGGGGAGGGACGCGCGCCATGGGTTCGGGGCGGGTGCCGGCTCGGGGGCCGGGGGGCCTGGCGGCTCGGGCACCGGGGGATGGGCGTCCGGCTCGGGCTGGGGCTCCGGGGGCGGCACCGGTGCCGCGTACGGAGCGGGTGCCTCCGCGACCGCGTCCGGGTGGTTGTACGAGATGGTGCGGGTGACGACCTTGCCGGAGGGGAGCCGGTCCAGGAAGCGCCGCAGGTAGCGGTGGGTCTCCAGCTCCCGCAGTGCGGCGGCGATGCGCGCCTCGCTCTCCGGGAAGCGGTCGGCCAGCACCTTGACGCCGACCTTCGCGCCGTCCGGCAGGGACTGGATGTGCACCGCGAGGCCGATCGCGGTCAGCGACAACTGCCCGTGCTGGGCGAGGTGGTTGCCGATGATCGTGAAGCGGTGGGTGTGGATCGCGTGGACGTGGATCACGCCGAAGGCGGTGACACGGGCGGGAACGCGGGACGAGGCGCGCGAGGGCGCGCTAATCTGCTGGGTATCCATCGGGAAGGGCCTAACTTCCTCGGTGGTCAGGCCCTCGATCGGGATTGCGAGTCCCGGCCGGGGGCCGACGCATGTCTGCGGTTGTCGCGGCGAGCATATGCCCGCCAACCCGCCCGAAATCCAGCTCGATTGGACAAAGTCACCCGGGAGAGTGACGGGGGTTCAGGTGGTGAACGGGTGGGGTCGGGTGGGGTGGTTTCCCCGGTTCTTTCAAGAGTTCTTTGATCTCTTTGCGTCCCAGGCCCCCGCGTCGCGGAACACCGGGTCGCGGAGGTCCACGATCCGGTGCCACCGGTCACGGAACGAGGTCCAGCTCCGCCCAGACGGTCTTGCGGGGCACCGGCCCGTGGGCGACGCCCCAGCGGTCGGCGAGGGTCTCGACGATCAGCAGTCCGCGTCCGGACTCGGACTCGGCGGCGGGCGTGTCGCGTGTGCCGGGGCCGGGCGGGAGCCGGTCGCCCCGGGTGTCGGTGACGGCGATCCGCAGCCGCTTTCCGCCGTCCTCGACGGCGAGTTCCAGCCGGAAGTGCCGGCCGGGCACGCGGCCGTGGGTCATCGCGTTCGCCGCCAGCTCGGCGACGATCTGCGCCGCCGCGTCCGAGGGCACGTTCCAGGAGGCGAGTTGGGCGGTTGTCAGCAGTCGGGCGAGCCGCGCGCCCCGGCGGGTGGGGGAGAGCAGGACCGTGAACTGCCGGACGGGAGCGGAGGATTCGGGTCGGGTGATTTCCTGGGTCACGTCACTCAGAGTGGTCGTTCGGTGCCTACTCTGGACAGGGTGCCGCGTGTACGGACAGTGACTGTCCCGGTGTTGTCCGGGCCTGTCCACCGTGTCCGGCGGCGCGTCGGCGGACACGACGGGACGACGGGTGGAGGCGGGTGTCGTATGACGAACGGGAGCGCTGCGGCGGGGGCGAGCGCCGGCGCGGACGAGCCGGACGAGGACGTGGAGTGGGACGACGACGACTCGGGCGCGGTCGTCGCGGCGGTCGGACGCCAGATCAGGCTGTGGCGCGAGGCGGCGGGCCTGCGCGCGGCCGAGCTGGGCGCGCTGATCGGCTACGGGGAGAACCAGGTCTACAAGGTCGAGACCGGCAAGCGCATCCCCAAGCCGGAGTTCCTGGACAAGGCGGACGAGGCACTGGGCGCGGGCGGCAAGATCTCCGCGATGAAGGAGGACGTGGCGGAGGCGAGGTACCCGAAGAAGGTCCGGGACCTGGCGAAGCTGGAGCGCAATGCGGTGGAGATCGGTGCTTACGCCAGCCACATCGTGCACGGCCTTCTCCAGACGGAGGAGTACGCGCGGGCGCTCTGCACGGAGCGGCGGCCTGCGTTCTCGGAGAAACAGGTGGAGAGGGTGGTCGCCGGTCGGATGGGGCGGCAGGCGGTGATCGAGCGGCGGCCCGCACCGCTGCTGACCTTCGTCCTGGAGGAGGTGACGCTCCGGCGGCCGACCGGGGGTCGGGCGGTGCTGCGGCGACAGCTCGAACACCTTCTGGAACTGAGCGCGTTGCGGCACGTAGAGATCCAGGTGATGCCGACGGATACCGAGGAGCACGCTGGTCTTGGTGGCTCGCACCTAGTCATTGAGCTGAACGACGGCACGACGATCGCGCACACCGAGGTCCAGCTCACCAGTCGCCTGATTAGCGATCCCAAGGAGGTCCAGATCCTTGAGATGCGTTACGGCGTGATCAGGTCGCAGGCGTTGACGCCGCGGCTGTCGCGGACCTTCATCGAGAAACTGTTGGGAGAGACATGAGTGGCAAGCCCCCTGTCGGACCCTCTTCCGGACCCACCTGGGTCAAGAGCAGCTACAGCACGGCTGACGGCCCCGAGTGCGTTGAGGTCGCCACGGCGGTCGCAGCGGTCCATGTCCGGGACTCCAAGAACGTGCCCGGGCCCGCGCTCGGGTTCACGCCGGAGGTGTGGGCGGCCTTTGTCTCCCACACCTCCGCCACCTGATCCGCAGCTCCGGACTGCGGCGGGTTCGGGTCGTAGGCGTTGGCGCCGCGGCTGTCGCGGGACTTGATCGGGAATCTGTTGGGAGAGATATGAGTGGTGGCAAGCTCTCTGCCGGGCCCTCTTCCGGATTGACGTGGGTCAAGAGCAGCTACAGCAGCAACGACGGCCCGGAGTGCGTCGAGGTCGCGAGCGACATCGGCACCGTCCATGTCCGCGACTCCAAGAACGTGCCCGGGCCCGCGCTCGGGTTCACGCCCGGTGCGTGGGCGCACTTCATCGCGCACGCCTCCGGTACCTGACCCTCAACTCCGGGCCCACCTGCGCGTCACGCGATCACGCGGCGCGCAGGTGGGCCCGGGCAGCCCATCACCCGGTGCCCGTGGAGGAGTTCACTCGGTCGCGGGGTGGTCGGGATCGCGCATCACCCGGTGCAGTACCGCCCGGAGCCGGGCGTGCGCGCGTACCTTCAGGGCGCGCCACGCCGTGTGCGTCCAGCGGCCGATGAGTACCACGCCGTGCAGCCAGCAGGCCGCGAGCGGAAGAAGGGCCAGCAGGATCAACCAGGTATCCGGCTGGAGGAGTTCGAACGAACGCATGCGTGAGGTTCCTCGCTGAGGGGAGGGGCGGCGACCCAGGGCCGGCGTCTCCCGGTCGAGCGGGAGTCAGGCGGCGGTGAGCGCCCCGGGGTGGGATGGATTCCGTGTGGCACGGGTCCGTCCGGGGGCGCGTGGCACGCGTGGGGCGGCGAGGCCGATCACTCCGCACGGGGAGGTGGCATGCGGCGGCGGGGTGACCGCGAAATCGCCCGGGGCGTTGCCCAGGGCGAGGTCGAGCTGCTCACGGAGAAGGGTGATCAGCGCAGCGAGCACCGCGTCCAGCAGTCGCAACTGCTCGATACGGACCGTGGCCTCCACCAGGGCCGAACCGACTTCGGCCTGCGGATGGCCGGGGGCATGCGGGGCGCTGATGCCCGGGATGCCCGTGTCCTTCTCCGCGGAGGCCAGCAGGGCGGCCGTGGTCGTGCTGGGCGCCGTCGCGCGCTGCCGTTCCGCTTCGAGCTGGCGGCGGATACGGGCGCGTGTGGCGGAGGCTGCTTGAAGTGCCGCCCACCAAAAGGCTGCGGTCGACTTTCCTACGCCGCCCATCCCGGAGAGCACGACGATCTTCTGCCCGGCGGCCATGGCTGCCGCCACCGCGTTGGCAACGACCATGCTCTTGCCCGTGCCCGGCGGCCCCGTGACCACGAACCGCTCGGCACGGTCGAGATGGTGATCCATCAGGGCGTGAAAGCGCTGCTGGGACAGCCTCGCGCTTGCGTCGGGATCCTCGCCGGCGATCCGCCAACGCGACCGACGCGCACGGTCGGCGGCGGGGCCGAGCGCACTCCCGGGTTCGCGGTGCGAGGACATGGGAGACACCTTAACGGCGCCCACCGACAGCGGCGGGGCACACCGCAGGATCACCCGCCGCGCGCCCCGCCCACTACCTCCTACGCCGCTCCACACCGCCCGTCCTCCACCGACTTGGTGGTGCGGGCCAGTTCGACCGCCACCAGCAGGCTCAGGCCAGGAGTCGACTCGCGCAGGGCCTTGATCGCGGGGACGGAGTCGGCCGGGCCCTTCACCGCCGCCGCGTCCAGGCGGGTGCGGACCCAGCGGGCCTGGGTCTCCTCCTCGGTGAGGGCGGCGTCCGCGACGACCGCCAGGGCGCGTTCCAGGCCCGGGCGCTCCTCGGGGGACGCCTGTTCCAGCGCGTCGCGGAGGGCCGACGTGATCACGTCCCCGTCCCGTACGACGATGGTGTGCACTTCCCGCTTCCTCTGTCCGAACATGAAACGATCCTGCTGCCGTACCCCGTTACTGGGCAAGGAAGTTGAGGGACTTCAGAGGTCGGGGCGGCGGGACCGGAGGCCCGCCAGCGCCCCGGCCAGGGCGTCGACCGCCTTCAGCGCGAGGTGCTGGAGGCCGCCGCCGAAGGTGATCCGGGTGGCGCCCAGGCGCCCCAGCGCGGCCAGGTCCGGGCCGGTGGGCCCGGGCGGGGCGGCCAGGACGTTCAGCGGGAGGAACGGGAGGTCCGACGCGGCCCGCAGCAGCGGCAGATGGGCCTCGGGCGCCCGGATCGGGTAGACGCAGTCCGCCCCGGCCGCCGCGTACAGCCGGATCCGGGCCGCCGCGTCGGCGGCCGGGTCGGCGCCACCGGCGTACAGGTACGTGTCCACGCGCGCGTTGACGAACAACTCGCCACCCGCCGCCGCGCAGACCTCCGCCAGCCAGTCCGCGTGCCGGTGCGCGTCCCGGGGGCCGCCCGTCGCCGCGTCGCCGTCCTCCAGGTTGCAGCCGACCGCGCCCGCGTCCAGGAGGCGTTCGACCAGCTCCCGGGGCGCGAGGCCGTAGCCGGCCTCCACGTCCGCGCTCACCGGCACGTCGACCGCCCGGGCGATCCGGGCGACCGCCGCGAACATCTCTCCGGCGGCCACCTCCCCGTCCGCGTACCCCAGCGACGCCGCGACCCCCGCGCTCGGCGTCGCCAGGGCGGGGAAGCCCGCGTCCGCGAAGGCGCGGGCGCTCGCCGCGTCCCACGGCCCCGGGAGGACGAGCGGGTCGTCCGCCGCGCGGCCGTGGTGCAGGGCGCGGAACGTCCCCACCGCAGACCTGGCCATGCCGCCCGCCTCAGTGCTTCAGGGAGCCGGGCTTGTAGTGGCCCGGGACGAGACGGCCGGTCACCGCGAAGCGGTTCCACGCGTTGATGACGGTGATCGCCGCGATCAGCCGGGCGAGTTCGGCCTCCTCGAAGTGGGCCGCCGCCTTCTCGAAGACCTCGTCCGGGACGAAGCCTTCGGTCAGGACGGTCACCGCCTCGGTCAGCTCGATCGCCGCCAGCTCCTTCTCCGTGTAGAAGTGCCGCGACTCCTCCCAGGCGCTGAGCTGGATGATCCGCTCCACGGACTCCCCGGCCGCCAGCGCGTCCTTGGTGTGCATGTCCATGCAGAAGGCGCAGTGGTTGAGCTGCGAGGCGCGGATCTTCACCAGCTCCAGCAGCAGCGGGTCGAGGCCCTTCGCGGCGGCCGCGTCCAGCTTGACCATGGCCTGGTAGACGTCGGGCAGCAGCGCGGCGACGGAGATGCGCGGGGTGTGCTCGGGGGCAAGGTCCCCGGTGGGGTGTGTGTGCGTCGTCATGCCTCGACCGTACGGGCTGTGTGGCACCCCGCTATGGTCCATTTCCATGACCGAACAATGGGCCACTTTCGGCGCCGACCTGCACCTGGAACTGCGCGGTCCACGGCTGCGCACGGGCCTGACGGACGCCCTGCGCGAGGCGGTGCGCGGTGGCAGGCTCGCGCCCGGGACCCGGCTGCCCTCGTCCCGTACCCTCGCCGCCGACCTCGGTATCGCCCGCAACACGGTGGCCGACGCGTACGCCGAACTCGTCGCCGAGGGCTGGCTCACCGCCCGGCAGGGCTCGGGCACCCGCGTCGCCCAGCGGTCCGCGCCGCGCCGGCCGGGACGCGGGCCGGCTCCGGCCGGGGCGGGTGCTCCGGACCGGGCGGGGGCCCGCGCCCGGCCCGCGTACAGCCTGATGCCCGGCCGCCCCGACCTGGCGTCCTTCCCGCGCGCCCAGTGGCTGGCGTCGGCCCGGCGGGCGGTGAACGCCGCGCCGGACGAGGCGTTCGGCTACGGCGGCCCGCACGGGCGCGTCGAACTGCGGACCGTCCTCGCCGACTACCTCGCCCGGGCACGGGGCGTGCACGCGGCACCCGAGCAGATCGTGGTGTGCGCGGGCTTCGTGCACGGCCTGCGGCTGATGGGCGCGGTCCTGCGGCGGCGCCGCGCCCGGGAGGCGGCCGTCGAGTCGTACGGGCTGGACATCCACTGGGACCTGCTGACGGGCGCGGGGCTGACCACCGTCCCGCTGCCGTTCGACGAACGGGGCACGCGCACCGAGGCGCTGGCGGGGACGCGGGGCGCGGGCGCGGTCCTGATGACGCCCGCGCACCAGTTCCCGCTCGGCGGCGCGCTCCACCCGGACCGGCGGGTCGCGGCCGTCGACTGGGCGCGCCGCACCGGTGGCCTGGTCCTGGAGGACGACTACGACGGCGAGTTCCGCTACGACCGCCAGCCCGTGGGCGCGCTCCAGGGGCTCGACCCGGACCGGGTGGTGTACCTGGGGACGGCCAGCAAGTCGCTCGCCCCCGGGCTGCGGCTCGGCTGGATGGTGCTGCCGCCGGACGTGGTGCCGGAGGTGCTGGCGGTCAAGGGCGTGGAGGAGTGGGCGTGCGGGGCCATGGACCAGCTCACCCTGGCGGACTTCATCGCCTCGGGCGCGTACGACCGGCATGTGCGCGGGATGCGGCTGCGCTACCGGCGCCGGCGCGACGAACTGGTGGCGGTGCTGGCGGAACGCGCTCCGCGGGTCCGGGTGAGCGGGATCGCGGCCGGGCTGCACGCGGTCCTCGAACTCCCGCCGGGCACCGAGCAGGACGCCCTGCGCGCCGCGGCCTGGCAGGGTCTCCAGGTCCAGGGCCTCGCCCGCTTCCGCCACCCGTCCGCCCCGGCGGACCTCCCCGCCCCCGAGGGCCTGGTCGTCGGCTACGGCACCCCCTCGGACAGCGCGTGGGCGGGCACGCTGGAGGTGCTGTGCGAGGTGCTGCGGGCGAGCGGGAGTTGAGGCACGCGGGGGTGCCGGACCCCGGTACGCGACCGGCCCCGGTGTCACACCGCCCTGGTCAACTCCGCCGCGCCGAAGGAGACGTCGAAGCGGTCGCACCAGATGCTGACGCTGCTGTAGGCGGCCGGGTCGATGCCCTCGGGTATGCGGTAGTTCTGGCTGCCCTTGTTGCCCTTGAGCTTGCCCAGGCTGATGTGCTTGCCCTGGTCGAAGACGTGCCAGCCCGCGCGGCCATCCTTGACCGGAGCGTCCGTCAGCAGGACCCGCAGATCCGGGCCGTTGCTGGTGTCCAGGTCCTCCAGACGGATCACCTGGGAGCCGTCGGCGAGGCGGACGAGCTTCACCGTGCCCGAGGTGGCGTGCTCGTGGCTTATCAGCTTGCCGTCGGCGAGCGTCCGCGGCCCGGTGGCCCCGCCGCCACCGCCGTCCGCCCCGCCGCCGTCCGCCGGGTCGGTCGCGTCGCCGGTGCGGGCGGGCTGCGCGGCGGTCGCGTCCGTCAGCGACTCCTCGACCGTGCGGTCCTGCCACAGCTTCCACGGCTGGAACCAGTACAGCCCGGCGCCGAGCGCGACGGTGAGGACCGCCGCCGCCACCGCGAGCGCCGGCCGCCGCCTCTTCCGTGTGCCGTTCATCGTGTGCCCTTTCCCCCGTGTGCCGCGGCCCCCGCCGCGTATCCCCGTCGACCGCCCAACGCGCGGGCCCTCGCACCCGGTTCCCGCGCCCCCGCGGTTCACCCGGAAGAGTGCCCCGGGCCCGGCGCAGGCTTCGGCTGGGCCGGGGGCTCGCCGAAGCGGGCCAGGGCGAGGGCGCCCGCGACCGCGATCGTGAAGCCCGCGACCGCCAGCGGGGCCAGGCCCTCGCGGGTGCGGTCGCCCAGCCAGACGACGCCGATCAGGGCCGGGCCGATCGTCTCGCCGATGACCATGCCCGCGGTCGCGGTGGTCACCGAGCCGCGTTGCAGCGCCGAGGTCAGCAGCAGGAACGCCGCCCCGCCGCCGAGCAGCAGCGCGTACAGGGCAGGGTTGGCGAACAGCCCCGGCAGCGCGACCGAGTCGATGAGCCGGACGGACACCTCCACCACACCGAACCCGAAGCCCGAACCCAGGCCCAGCACCAGGGCCCGCGGCTTGGCCGGGAGCCGTCCCGCGAGCGCGCCGATGACGAGGACGCCCACCGCCGCGCCGAGCATCGACCAGCGCAGCGCGTCCGAGCCCGCCCGGTCGCCCTCGTGGCCGGAGGCGAGGCCGAGGAGCGCCAGGCCGACGCAGACCCCGGCGACCGCCGTCCACTCGGCGCGCTTCAGCCGGATGCGCATCAGCCGCGCCGCGACCACGGCCGTGACCGCCAGGCTCGCGGCGAGCGCCGCCCCGACCGCGTAGATCGGCAGCGCGCGCAGGGCGACGACCTGGAGCACGAACCCCGCGCCGTCGAGGGTGAGTCCGACGAGGTAGCGCCACTGGCGCAGCGCCCGCAGCAGCAGCGCCGCGTCGACGCCCGAGCCGCTGCCGGGCGCGGCGCTGCGCGCGGCCATGGCCTGGAGGACGGAGGCCGTGCCGTAGCAGACGGCCGAGGCGAGCGCGCAGATCATCCCGAGGAGCACGAGGGGACTCTAGGCAGCGGGGCCGTTCCGCCGGGGGACCGCCGCACCCAGGGCCCGGGCGTCCGCCCGCGCTGGGCGCGCCCGGGCCCTGGGTACACCCGGCCCGGGGCACCCCCACCCCCCAACCCCCCCGGCCCGGGCGAGGCCGCCCGCCCCTCACCCCTCCGCCAGCACCGCCCGCAACTGCGCCAGCCCCCAGTCCAGGTCCTCCTGGGAGATCACCAGCGGGGGCGCGAGCCGGATCGTGGCGCCGTGGGTGTCCTTCACCAGCACACCCCGGTCCATCAGCCGCTCCGACACCTCCCGCCCGGTGCCCACCGTCGCCGGGACGTCGATCCCCGCCCACAGCCCGCGCCCGCGCACCGCGTCCACCAGCCCCTCGTCGTGCCAGGTGCGCAGCTCCCGGTGCAGATGGCCGCCGAGATCGGCCGCCCGGCGCTGGTACTCGCCGGTGCGCAGCATCGCGATCACCTCCAGGGCGACCGCGCAGGCCAGCGGGTTCCCGCCGAAGGTCGACCCGTGCTCGCCCGGCCGGAACACGCCCAGCACCTCCTGGGACGAGACCACCGCGGAGACCGGCACCACCCCGCCGCCCAGCGCCTTGCCGAGCACGTACATGTCCGGGACGACGCCCTCGTGCTCGCAGACGAAGGTCCGGCCGGTGCGCCCCAGCCCGGACTGGATCTCGTCCGCGACGAACAGCACCCCGCGCTCGCGCGTGAGCCGGCGCACCGCGGGCAGATAGCCGGCCGGCGGCACGATCACCCCCGCCTCGCCCTGCACCGGCTCCAGCAGCACGGCCACCGTGTTCGCCGACACGGCCGCCTCCATCGCGGTCAGGTCCCCGTACGGCACGATCTCGAAGCCGGGGGTGTACGGGCCGAAGTCCGCGCGGGCCTCGTGGTCGGTGGAGAAGCTGATCAGGGTCGTCGTCCGGCCGTGGAAGTTGTTGCCCGCGACCACGATCTTCGCCTGGCCGTCCGGGACGCCCTTGACCTTGTGGCCCCACTTCCGGGCGGTCTTCACCGCCGTCTCCACCGCCTCCGCGCCGGTGTTCATGGGCAGCACCGTCTCCATGCCGCACAGCTCGGCGAGCTGCTCGCAGAAGTCCCCGAAACGGTCGTGCTGGAAGGCGCGCGAGGTGAGCGTCACCCGGTCCAGCTGCGCCCTCGCCGCCTCGATCAGCCGGTGGTTCCCGTGCCCGAAGTTCAGCGCCGAGTACCCGGCCAGCAGGTCCAGGTACCGCCGCCCCTCGACATCGGTCATCCACGCGCCCTCGGCCGAGGCGACGACGACCGGCAGGGGGTGGTACGTGTGCGCGCAGTGCGCCTCGGCATGCGCGAAGGCGCCCCGGGACGCGCCCCCGGACGCGCCCTCTGGTGTGCCCCCGGACGCGTCGCCGGACGCCGCGGACGCGGAAGACGTGGTGGTCGACACAGGCTGCTCCGATCGTCGGTGCGTACCGTCCCTCCGTTCCATCGTCGCTCGCCGCCCGTGCGGGGACACCCCGTGCCCGCCGCGCCCCGCCCGGTTGTGCCGCAGTCCGCCGGCCCGGGCCCGCGAAGTCCCCGGCCCGCGCCCCGCCCGGTTGTGCCGCAGTCCGCCGGCCGGGGCCCGCGAAGTCCCCGGCCCGCGCCCCGCCCGGTTGTGCCGCAGTCCGCCGGCCGGGGCCCGCGAAGCCCCCGGCCCCCGCCCCGCAGGGCGACGCCCCCGCCCCGCCCGTCCCGGGGCGCGTGGCGCACCTGAGAGAATGATGTGCATGGCCTCGTCTGACCTTCCGCCCGTCGCCGCCGAGCAGCACCACCCCCAGCAGGGTGGCGGCTCCGCTGCCGCGCGGCGTCCCCGTGTGCTCTCCGGGATCCAGCCCACCGCGGGCTCCTTCCACCTCGGCAACTACCTCGGCGCGGTCCGCCAGTGGGTGGCGCTCCAGGAGACGCACGACGCGTTCTACATGGTCGTGGACCTGCACGCGATCACGGTCCCGCAGGACCCCGCCGAGCTGCGCGCCAACACCCGGCTCGCGGTCGCCCAGTTGCTCGCCGCCGGGCTCGACCCCGAGCGCTGCACCCTGTTCGTGCAGAGCCACGTGCCCGAGCACGCGCAGCTCGCCTGGGTGATGAACTGCCTCACCGGCTTCGGTGAGGCGTCCCGGATGACGCAGTTCAAGGACAAGGCGGCCAAGCAGGGCGCGGACCGCGCGTCCGTCGGCCTGTTCACCTACCCGATCCTGCAGATCGCGGACATCCTGCTGTACCAGGCGAACGAGGTGCCGGTCGGTGAGGACCAGCGCCAGCACATCGAGCTCACCCGGGACCTCGCCGAGCGCTTCAACGGCCGGTTCGGCGCCACCTTCACCGTCCCGCGGCCGCACATCCTCAAGGAGGTCGCCAAGATCTACGACCTCCAGGACCCGGCGATCAAGATGAGCAAGTCCGCCTCCACGCCCAAGGGCCTGATCAACCTGCTCGACGAGCCCAGGGCCACGGCGAAGAAGGTCAAGAGCGCGGTCACCGACACCGACACCGTGATCCGCTTCGACCCGGAGGCCAAGCCCGGCGTCAGCAACCTCCTCACCATCCTGTCCACCCTCACGGGTACACCCGTGCCGGTTCTGGAGCAGAACTACGAGGGCAAGGGCTACGGTGCGCTCAAGACCGACCTCGCCGAGGTGATGGTCGACTTCGTCACACCGTTCCGGACCCGCACCCAGGAATACCTGGACGACACCGAGACGCTGGACTCCATCCTGGCCAAGGGAGCGGAGAAGGCCCGCGCGGTCGCCGCCGAGACCCTGGCCAGCACATACGAGAGGGTGGGATTCCTCCCCGCGAAGCACTGAGCGCCCGTGCGGCGGCCGTCCGGGCCGCCGCACCGCCCCCGCCGGCGCAGCGCCCCGTCACCGCGCCGTCACGGAAGCGGCACGTCCGCGCGGGGGCCACAGGGCCCGTGACCAAGGACTCTGGCCACGACCCGGGTGCACCCGCCACACTGGCGCTGGACCACCCTGCACCACCACAACCGACCCGGTACCGGACCTTCCGGCACGAAGACCAAGGAGAACGACGTGGGGACCGTAACGCTCGGCGTTTCGATCGCGGTCCCGGAGCCACACGGCAGCCTGCTCCAGGAGCGCCGCGCGGGCTTCGGCGACCCCGCTGCCTACGGCATCCCGACGCACGTCACCCTGCTGCCGCCGACCGAGGCCGACGCGGCCCTGCTGCCCGCCGTCGAGGCGCACCTCGCGACCGTGGCCGCGGCCGGCCGCCCGTTCCGGATGCGGCTCTCCGGCACGGGCACCTTCCGCCCGCTGTCACCCGTCGTCTTCGTCCAGGTCGTCGAGGGCGGCTCGGCCTGCTCCTGGCTCCAGAAGCGGGTCCGGGACGCCTCGGGGCCCCTGGTGCGCGAGCTCCAGTTCCCGTACCACCCGCACGTCACCGTCGCCCACGGCATCTCCGAGGAGGCGATGGACCGGGCGTACGAGGAGCTGTCCGAGTACGGGGCCCAGTGGACGTGCGCCTCCTTCGCCCTCTACGAGCAGGGCTCGGACGCGGTCTGGCGCAAGCTGCGCACCTTCGCCTTCGGCGGCGGGATCACCGGGGTGCCCGCCCAGGGCTCACCGGTCGACGAGCACGCGACCACCTGAGCCCGCCGCCCCGAGCGCCGGGCCCCGGCGGGTCCTTTGTTCGAGGGGCCGGCCCCCGGCGGGTCGCGGGCGCTGGAGCCGCCGTCCGGGGGTAGGCGTAGCCGTATGGACTGGCTGATCAAGCTCCCCGTCGTCGGCCCGCTCGTCGAACGGCTGATGCGCACGCACGCGTGGCGAAGCTACGAGACCCTCGACCGGGTGCACTGGACGCGGCTCGCCGCGGCCATCACCTTCCTCAGCTTCCTCGCGCTCTTCCCGCTGATCACCGTCGCCGCGGCGATCGTCGCCGCCGCGCTCGACCAGGACGCGCTGGACACCCTGAACGACAAGCTGTCCGAGCAGGTCCCCGGGATCTCGGACCAGCTCGACATCAACGCGCTGGTGGACAACGCGGGCACCGTCGGGATCGTCGCCGGCGCGCTGCTGCTCTTCACCGGCGTCGGCTGGATCGGCTCCATGCGGGACTGCCTGCGGGCGGTGTGGGAGCGGGACGAGGAGGACGAGAACCCGATCGTCCGCAAGGTGAAGGACGTCGGGGTGCTCGCCGGCCTCGGCGGCATCGGCCTCGCCTCGTTCGCCGCGTCCACCCTGGGGTCCTCCGCGGTCGGCTGGGTCGCCGACCGGATCGGCCTGGAGCACGGCGGCGTCGGCGGGATTCTGCTGCGGATCGCGGCCATCGCCGTCGCGGTGATCGCGAACTTCCTGATCCTGCTCTACGTCCTGACCCTGCTGCCCGGGGTGCATCCGCCGCGCCGCCGTCTGATGGTCGCGGCGCTGATCGGCGCGATCGGCTTCGAGCTGCTGAAGCTGCTGCTCAGCGGCTACATCAGCGGGGTGGCGGCGAAGAGCATGTACGGCGCGTTCGGTGTCCCGATCGCGCTGCTGCTGTGGATCAACTTCACCGCCAAGCTGCTGCTGTTCTGCTCGGCGTGGACGGCCACGCCGAGCAGGGACGAGCAGCCGGCCGGGGACGACGAACAGCCCGCCGAGGACGACGGGCTGCTCACCGAGGACAAGGGACCCGTCGTCAGGGACGCGGACGGGAGGCCCGGTCCGGCAGCGGCCAGCGGCGCCTGACCAGGTACGCGCCCGCCCCGAGCACCACCAGCGCCCCGCCCGCGACGGCCAGCCCCGTGCCCATCCCGCTCGAACCGCTCTGGGCCGCGGCGACCGGCGTGGCGGGGGAGCCCTTGCCGGCGCCGTCCCGCACGGGCTCGGTGCTGGGCTCCTCCTGCTCGGCCGAGCGCGGCGGGACCAGCTCGCCGACCGGTGTCACCTTGCCGTGCGCGGCGAAGCCCCAGTCGAACAGCCGGGCCGTCTCCTTGTAGACCGCCTGGCTCTCCTCCGAGGACGGGTTCATCACCGTCACCAGCAGGACCCGCCCGTTGCGTTCGGCGACGCCGGTGAAGGTGGACCCGGCGTGCGTGGTGTTGCCGTTCTTGACGCCCGCCGCGCCCTTGTACGGGGTCACGCCGTTGGCGCCGGTCAGCAGCCGGTTGGTGTTCTGGATGGTGAACTTCTCGCGCTTCTTGCCGGGCTTCTGCTCCCCGGGGAACTCCGCGGTCACCGTGGAGCAGTACTCCCGGAAGTCCTTCTTCTGGAGCCCGCTGCGCGCGATCAGGGTGAGGTCGTACGCGGAGGAGACCTGACCGGGCTCGTCGTAGCCGTCGGGGGAGACGACCTTGGTGTCGAGGGCCTGGAGCTCCTCGGCGTGGGCCTGCATGTCCGCGACGGACTTCTCGATGCCGCCGTTCATCGCCGCGAGGGCGTGCACGGCGTCGTTGCCCGACTGGAGGAACACCCCGAGCCACAGGTCGTGGACCGAGTAGGTGTGATCCTCCTTCACCCCGACCAGGCTGCTGCCCTCGCCGACCCCGGAGAGCTCGGCGGTGGTCACCTTGTGCTCGGTGCTCTTGGGCAGCTTGGGCAGCAGGGCGTCGGCGAACAGCATCTTCATCGTCGACGCGGGGGGCAGCCGCCAGTGGGCGTTGTGCGCGGCGAGCACCTCGCCGCTCTCGGCGTCGGCGACGATCCAGGAGCGGCCGCTGACCTCCTTCGGCAGCACGGGCGCGCCGGGGCGCAGATTGACCTGGGTGCCCGGCTTGCCGAGCTGGACGCCGCCGACCGTGGACATCCCGGCCGGGGGCTGCGGCTGTTTCTTCTCGGTGCCCGGCTTGTCGTCGTGGACCGCGGCGACGGCGGGCGCGGCGGTCAGGGCGGGCAGCAGGGCGACGGCGGCGAGAGCGGGCACGGCGCGGCGCGCGGCGGACCCGGCGGCGGACCTGAAGGCGGCGGGCAGGGCAGCAGACAGTGCAGACACGGACGAGAACGTACAGGGCGTTGCAGAAAATATGGAGATCACACCGGAGACCCGCCGAGGGGACCGCCGGGACAGCCCACGCGCGGCCCCTTCACGGGAACTCAGGGCGCTCTCACGGGGACTTCGGGCCTCGTCCCGGGAGAGGACACCCCGGGCGTCCGCCGCGCCGGGCGCCCGCGATACTTGACGCATGAAGCTCAGCCGCCCCGTCTCCTGGTTCCTGCTCGCCTTCGGGGTGTGGAGCTGGTTCATCTGGGTCACTTTCGTCAAAAACCTGTGGCAGGACGGGAGCGGTCTCGCCTTCGACGACGCGGGCGACCCGACGGGGTACTTCTGGGTCCATCTGCTGCTCGCCATCACGTCCTTTGTCCTGGGGACGGTTGTGGGGACCATCGGGTTGCGCGGGGTGCGCGCATTGCGCCGTGAGCGCACGCACAAGGGGTAGGGGAAACCGACCATGGTGGCTGTCGCCGTCCTCGTGATCATTCTGGTCCTCACGGTGCTCGTGGGGGCGCACCGGTACGTCTGGCGGCGGCTGGTGGGTGACACGACCGCGCCCGGGTCGGCCCTGCGGCGGGCCGGCACCGTCGCGGTCTTCGTCCTGCCGCTGGTGACCTTCGGCGCGTTCCTGTCGTCGCGGTCGGGGGTGCCGTTCTGGGCGAAGCAGGTCCTGGCGTGGCCGGGGTACCTGTGGCTGCCGGTCCTGCTCTACCTGGTCCTCGCCCTCCTGGTGGGCGAGGCCGTCCGCCCCCTCCTCCTGCGCGCCCTCGCCCGCCGCGACGCGAACCGCGCGGGGGCCGCGCGGGGCGCGGGCGCCGCGGCCGGGCCCGGGGCGGCGGCCGGCGGGCAGCCGCCCGCCCCCTCCTCCGGCGGGGAGCCCGGCGCCGGGTCGGCGGCTGCGCCCGGTGCAGCACGGGGCGAGGCCGCCTCGGAGACGGGCGCGCCCCTCTCTGGCGGGGAGTCGACTGCCGCCACCTCCTCCGGCGGGGAGCCGGTCGCCGTGGGGGCCGTTGCTCCGCCGGCCTCGGAGCGCAAGGGCGAGGGCGCGGCGGACGCGGGTGGCGCATCGCCAGCGGCTGCGCCCGGCCCGGTCCGGGACGAGGCCGCCCCGGAGACGGGCGCGCCCGGCCCGGCCCGGTCCGACGCGGACCCGGCCCCGCCCGCGACCCCCTCCGGCAGGCAGCCGGACGCGGACGCGCCCACGGCCGCCGCCCCCTCCGGCCCGGAGCCGGACGCCGGGACGCCCGCCACCTCCACACCCCCACCCGCGGGCCCCTCCCGCCGCCTCTTCGTGTCGCGGATCGTCGGCGGCGCCGCGGCCGCCGCCGCGCTCGGGACCGTCGGGTACGGCACGTACGGCGTCCTGCGCGGCCCCCGCGTCAAGAACGTCACCGTGCCCCTCGCCAAGCTGCCCCGCGCCGCCCACGGCTACCGGATCGCGGTCGTCAGCGACATCCACATCGGTCCGGTCCTCGGCCGGGCCCACACCCAGCGGATCGTCGACTCGATCAACGCCGCGCAGCCCGACCTGGTCGCGGTCGTCGGCGACCTCGTCGACGGGACGGTGGCCGACCTCGGCTCGGCGGCCGAGCCCCTCGCGCAGCTCCGCGCCCGGCACGGCTCGTTCTTCGTGACCGGCAACCACGAGTACTTCTCCGGCGCGGACGAGTGGGTGGACCACGTCCGCGACCTGGGTCTGCGGCCCCTGCGCAACGAACGCGTCGAGATCGCGGGCGGGTTCGACCTCGCCGGCGTCGACGACGTCGCGGGCGAGGACATGGGCCAGGGCCCGGACTTCGCCCGCGCCCTCGGCGACCGCGACCGGGCCCGCGCCTCCGTGCTCCTCGCCCACCAGCCCGTCGTCATCCACGACGCCGTGGACCACGGCGTGGACCTCCAGCTGTCCGGCCACACCCACGGCGGCCAGCTCTGGCCCGGCAACTACCTCGCCGAGCTGGCCAATCCGACCGTCGCCGGTCTGGAGCGCTACGGCGACACCCAGCTCTATGTCTCCCGGGGCGCGGGCGCCTGGGGACCGCCGGTGCGCGTCGGCGCGGAGTCCGACATCACCATCGTCCGCCTGGCCTCCCTGCGGGCCTGAGCCGGCACCCCCGCGCCCGCCGGGTCGAGGGGTCCGCTCAGGAGTGCCGGCTCCGGACCAGCTCCGGCGGGGTCCGGCTCATGTACCAGCCGTCGACGCGCGGTCCCAGGGTGTCGGGCCACCCCGCCAGCTCGACGGCGGCCTCGTACACCGCGTCGCCGAAGGCCACGATGGACTCGTGCGGGTCGGGCGTCGCGCCGAGCCTGTCCCACGGCAGCAGGACCAGACCGGCGTCGGGGTGCCAGGCCGCGCCGTCCACACCCCAGGAGCGGGTTCCGAGCCCGTCCGGCGGGGGCCAGATGTAGGCGTACATGCCGGGGGGCTGCGCCTTGCCGTCGCCGAAGGCGAAGCCCACCGCCACATACGAGTCGAGCTGGGCGTTCTGCTGGAACGGCGGACGGCCCGCCGGCGGCTCGGTGGGCTGCGCCCGGTGCCGTGTCGCCGACAGGTCGAAGCCGCCCCACATCAGGCCGACCCTGGGGTGGTTGCCGAGGAAGGGCGCCTGCCAGGCCTCCAGCCCCCGGGCGGCCAGGTTCCACGCCTCCCACATCCGCCGTGCGGCGTGCGGGTTCCAGGTGTGCTCGGCGCGGTCGTCCGGGAAGGTCGGCGCGGACCCCGGGATCTCGCAGATCGTCTCCGAACGCGGCGGGTGCACGCCCAGCTCGGCCACCGCCTCGCAGAAGGCCGCGTAGAACGAGGCGACGGACCCCTTGCCGAGGGGGAGGGTCCGGCATCCCGTGTCCGCCTCGATCACCACATCGCCGTCGAGGAGCCGGTAGTGCACCGTGAAGGTCACCCCGGGTTTCCGGAGCGTCGGCGTCCGCAAGCCGCGTGGTGTGACGTCGAGGACGATGTTGCCCCAGGCGACCTCGAAGGGTGCGTCGAGGGTGTACTTGCCGGCGACCTGGACGATCCGGTTCACATAGCCGATCGTGGGCGCCAGATCGCCGTGGTCCACCTCGGGCCACGGCTGGTCGGATTCGCTCACCGTGAGCCTCCCGGGTGTCGCGCAGCGGGCGGAATGTTCTCGGCAACATTCTCGTCCGCCCGGTGGACCGCGGCGAACCGAGCCGCGCACCGGCCGGACGCGCCCGGCCCCCGGCCCGTCACCACCCCCGTGGACGACGGGCCGGGGCCCGGGCGCGCGCCCTGCTCAGTCCACCGCGCCGGCGGCCCCCGCGCTCCCCGTGCCGGAGTCCTCCGGGCCCCCGCCCCCCGACGCCTTGCGCGCCGCGACCCCCTGCGCCATCCCCGGCAGGAAGTCCGTGAACAGCTCGTGCACCTCGCGCACCAGGGGCCGCAGGACCCGGAAGCGGGCCAGGGCGACGCCGCGGCCGGTGAGGCGGGCGCCCCGGACCGCGAGGCGGCGGCTGCGCTCGCTGCCCGGTGAGCGGTCGAACACCCAGTACAGGACCAGGCCCATCTGGGAGAGCCACATCAGCTCCGGGAGGATGTCCCGCAGTTCCTCCGGAACCTTGGACTTCGCCCCGGCGAGCACCTCGCGGTGCACATCGATGGCCGCCTCCCGCGCGTGCTCCGACTCGGGCGAGAAGGGGCTGAGCGGACTGTCCGGGTCCGCCGCGTTCTTGAAGAACTGCGCGGCGAACTCGTGGTACGGCGCGGCGATGTCCAGCCAGGCGCTCAGCACCCCGGCCATCCGCGCCTCGAAATCGGTCTCCTTCGCCAGCACCGGCCGGACCGCCGCGCGGTGCTCCTCGGCGATCCGGTCGTAGAAGCCCTGGACCAGGTGCTCCTTGGAGGCGAAGTAGTAGTACGCGTTCCCGACCGAGACGCCGGCCTCCTTGGCGATGGCCCGCATCGTGGTCCTGTCGTAACCGCGCTCCTGGAACAGCCGGAGCGCGGTCTCCAGGATCAGCGTGCGGGTCTGCTCGCTCTTGGACGCCTTCGCGTCGGTGGGGGCCTTCGCATCTGTCACGGTCGACGAGCCTAACGGGGTGTCGCGCACCGGTCGTCACAGGCCGCCGGGGCGTCCCCGCGCTGCGCGAGCGTCTCCCGGTACTTGGCCGCGGCGAGCATCGAGACCCGGACGAAGGGCGCCCCCGCCGGGGTGGCCAGCCAGTGGGCCCGCGGCCGGTGTTCGGTCAGGGCCCAGAGGCAGACCACCCACGCGGCCTGCCCGGTCCACACCTGGCCCCGGTCGCCGATCACGGTGATCTCGCTCAGGGTGCGGGTGTGGTCCAGTTCCGGGTACCGGGCGCGGGCCGCCTCGGAGTTCGCGGCGACCGCGCGCAGCGGCACCAGCCGGGGCTGCCGGAGCAGCCAGTTGCGGATGTGGACGCAGAGGGGGCAGCCGGCGTCGTAGAGGACGGTCAGCTCGCGGACCGGGGTGCTGGTCAGCACGGCTCAGCCCTGTGCCGGGCCGGCGGTGGGCGGGGCCCACGGTCCGGTCGCGGCCTGCTTGGTCCACCCCTGCGGGCCGACCGGCGGGGTCTGCTCCCGCTCCATCACCCCGCGCCGGCGGATCTTGTTGAGGACGTAGACGTTCGCCAGGTGCATCACACCGAGGACGAGCAGCACCACGCCGATCTTCACCGACAGGGCCTCGAAGAGGCCGCGGGCGTCGGCGACGGCGTCGGCCGCCTTGAGGTAGAGGGCCACGAACCCCAGGTTGACGAGGTAGAAGCCCACCACCAGCAGGTGGTTGACCGCGTCGGCGAGCTTCTCGTTCCCCTTGAGCACATCGGCGAGGAAGATCTTCCCGTTCCGGCTGAGGGTGCGGGCCACCCAGACGGTGAGCGCCACGCTGATCAGCAGGTAGACGACATACGCCACGACAGTGAGGTCCATGCCCCACCCTCCCTTGAACGTGTTCAAAAGCTGGTGACCCCGACTGTAGACCTCCTTTTGAACATGTTCAAGCGGCTGGGCGGGTCCGGGGAATCGCGTGACGCCCGGCCGGGCCCCGCGTAAGGTCGGCCGGATGACGATCAGTTGTGACATCGCCGGTGAGGGCCCCGCCGTCGTGCTGCTGCACGCGGGTGTGTGCGACCGGCGCATGTGGGACGCGCAGTTCTCCGCACTCGTCGAGGCCGGCCACCGGGTGCTCCGGTGCGACTTCCGCGGCTACGGCGAGACGCCCGTGGCCGAGGCCCCGTACACCGACACCGGGGACGTGCTGGACCTGATGGACGCCCACGGCGTGGAGCGCGCCGCCCTGGTCGGCGCCTCCTGGGGCGGGCGCGTCGCCCTGCTCGCCGCCGCCCGCGCCCCGCACCGGGTGACCGGACTGGCCCTGCTCGACTCGGTCCTCCCCGGACTCCCCGGCGAGGACGGGAAGAGCCCCGAACTGGCCGCCTTCGACGAGGCCGAGGACGCGTTCTTCGAGGCCGACGACCTGGACGGCGCGACGGAACTCAATGTGCGCACCTGGCTGGGCCCCGGGGCCGGACCGGAGGCGCGCGCGGCCGTGCACCGGATGCAGCGGCACGCCTTCGCGGTGCAGTCCGCGGCCGAGGAGGCGGTCGAGCGGGACGGCGCCGGCTACGTCCTCGACCAGGACGAGGAGGTCTGGCCGCCCGACCTGACGGGGCTGCGGGAGGTGCCCGTACTCGCCGTCACCGGGGCGGACGACCTGCCGGACTTCCGCGGCCCCGCCGCCGCGCTGTCCGCGCTGCTGCCGCGCGCCCGCCACGTCGAACTGCCCGGCACGGGCCACCTGCCCGCCCTGGAGCGCCCGGCGGAGACGACGGCCCTGCTCACCGGCTTCCTGGCCACCCTCCCGGCCTGAGACCCCCGGCCTGAGGCACCCGCCGGAGCCCGGCCGGGCCCGGCCTCGCGCCCCCGGCCGGGGCCCGGCGGCCCCCGGTCAGGGCGTGCTCGCCTTCGTGAGGGTCGACTCGTCGGCGTGGCTGGGCGATTCGGCCGCCGCCGCACCGCGCGGCGGCGTCACAGGCTGATCGAACGGGCGTAGTTGATCTGGCCCATGACCTGCTGGAAGGTCTCCGGGCCCCGCGCCGGGAGCATCGTCGAGTGGTGCCGGCCGCCGCTGGTGACCGTCACCTGGATGAAGCCGGTGGTCTTCCGCTCCTTGATCAGCAGGAACAGCAGCCCCAGCAGGCAGGCCAGGAAGAACACCACCGCGAGGACGATCGCATAGGCCGGGATCGTCTCCTCGGTGCGCGACATGTCCGTCGCGTTCCACACCGCGCCCTTCAGCGGCAGCGTCCCGGCCGGGGTGACGATCGAGTCCGGCAGGACGGTGATGTCCCCGATGGACACCAGCGGCTGACCGCCCGTCGGCACCGGCGACATGCCCGGGTGGGGCACGGGGACCCCGGCCGGCTGGGTCATCGCGTACGGCGGGGTGTGGCCGGCCGCGCCGTCCGCCAGGGTCGGGTGCTGCGGATAGCCGTAGCCCGGAGCGGCGTTCGGATAGCCGTAACCGGAGGTCCCGGACGCCTGGTCGGGCCCCCAGTTGTACTCCGGCTCCCCTTCCCGGTACGGATTGGGCTCGGTCATCGCTGCTCCCCGTTGGTGTGCCGACGCGTCGGGTGAGACGTTCTCCCCGATCCTGCCAGTTCCCGGCCCGCCGGGTGAAGCCCGCCCGCGACACGGCCCCGAGACGGCCCCGAGACGGTCCCCGCACGGCCGAGGGCCCCGGCTCCACGGGGGAGTCGGGGCCCTCGGCACGCACCCGGCGCGCGCTCCGGCGCACGCCCGGCGCATCAGCGCTCGTCGGCAGCGGCGGTCTCCGAAGAGGTCCGCGGCGGTCGGAAGCGGTCAGAAGCGGCGCGTGATCAGCGCCCGCTTGACCTCCTGGATCGCCTTGGTGACCTCGATACCGCGAGGGCAGGCGTCCGTGCAGTTGAACGTGGTGCGGCAACGCCACACGCCGTCCTTGTCGTTCAGGATCTCCAGGCGCTGCTCGCCCGCCTCGTCACGCGAGTCGAAGATGAAGCGGTGCGCGTTGACGATCGCCGCCGGGCCGAAGTACTGGCCGTCGTTCCAGAACACCGGGCACGAGGAGGTGCACGCGGCGCACAGGATGCACTTGGTGGTGTCGTCGAAGCGCTCGCGGTCCTCGGCGGACTGCAGACGCTCACGCGTCGGCTCGTTGCCCTTGGTGACCAGGAACGGCATCACGTCGCGGTACGCCTGGAAGAACGGCTCCATGTCCACGACCAGGTCCTTGAGGACCGTCAGGCCCTTGATGGCCTCGACCGTGATGGGCTTCTCCGGGTTGATGTCCTTGATCAGCGTCTTGCAGGCGAGCCTGTTCTTGCCGTTGATCCGCATCGCGTCGGAGCCGCAGATGCCGTGCGCGCACGAGCGGCGGAAGGTGAGCGTGCCGTCCATGTCCCACTTGATCTTGTGGAGACCGTCGAGCACACGCTCCTTCGGGTCGATCTCGACCTGGAAGTCCTCCCAGACCGCCGCGTCCGACAGCTCCGGGTTGAAGCGGCGGATGCGGAAGGTGACCGTGATGTACGGAGAGGCTGCCTGCGTCTCGGCGGTCTTCTCCAGAACGGGGGTAGCCATCAGTACTTACGCTCCATCGGCTGGTAGCGGGTCTGGACGACCGGCTTGTAGTCGAGACGGACGGTCTCGGAGCCGTCGGCGCCCACCTCGCGGTACGCCATGGTGTGGCGCATGAAGTTGACGTCGTCGCGGTTCGGGAAGTCCTCGCGGTAGTGACCGCCGCGGGACTCCTTGCGGGCCAGCGCGGAGACGGCCATGACCTCGGCCAGGTCGAGCAGGTTGCCCAGCTCGATGGCCTCCAGCAGGTCCGTGTTGAACCGCTTGCCCTTGTCCTGGACGGACACGTTCTTGTAGCGCTCGCGCAGCTCGGCGATCTTCTCGACCGCGGTCTTGATCGTCTGCTCGGTGCGGAACACCATCACATTGGCGTCCATCGTCTCCTGCAGCTCCAGGCGCAGGGCGGCGACCCGCTCGTTGCCCGTGGACTCGCGCAGCCGCTCGACCTGCTCCTCGACCAGCGAGGCGGGGTTCTCGGGCAGCTCGACGAAGTCGTGCTTGGCCGCGTACTCGGCGGCGGCGATGCCGGAGCGCTTGCCGAAGACGTTGATGTCCAGGAGCGAGTTGGTGCCCAGACGGTTGGCGCCGTGCACGGACACGCAGGCGACCTCGCCGGCGGCGTACAGGCCCGGGACGACGGTGGTGTTGTCCGCGAGCACCTCGCCCTCGACGTTGGTCGGGATGCCGCCCATGGCGTAGTGCGCGGTGGGCTGGATCGGGATCGGGTCCGTGTAGGGCTCGATGCCGAGGTAGGTCCGCGCGAACTCGGTGATGTCCGGGAGCTTGGCGTCCAGCTGCTCCGGCGGCAGGTGGGTGAGGTCCAGGAAGACGTGGTCGCCCTCGGGACCGCAGCCGCGGCCCTCGCGGATCTCCGTGTAGATGGAGCGCGAGACGACGTCACGCGAGGCGAGGTCCTTCATGACGGGCGCGTACTTCTCCATGAAGCGCTCGCCGTCCTTGTTGCGCAGGATGCCGCCCTCGCCGCGGGCGCCCTCCGTGAGCAGGATGCCCATGCGCCAGATGCCCGTCGGGTGGAACTGGAAGAACTCCATGTCCTCCAGCGGCAGACCGCGGCGGAAGCAGGCGGCCTGGCCGTCACCGGTCAGGGTGTGCGCGTTGGAGGTCACCTTGAAGAACTTGCCGGTGCCGCCGGACGCGTAGATCACGGCCTTCGCCTGGAAGACGTGGATCTCGCCGGTGGCCAGCTCGTAGGCGACCACACCGGCGGAGTGCTTGACGCCGTCCACCTCGGTGATGAGCTGGTCCAGGACGTAGAACTCGTTGAAGAACTCCACACCCTCCTTGACGCAGTTCTGGTACAGCGTCTGGAGGATCATGTGGCCGGTGCGGTCCGCCGCGTAGCAGGACCGGCGGACCGGGGCCTCGCCGTGGTTGCGGGAGTGGCCGCCGAAGCGGCGCTGGTCGATGGTGCCGTTCGGGGTCCGGTTGAACGGCAGGCCCATCTTCTCCAGGTCGAGGACGGCGTCGATGGCCTCCTTCGCCAGGATCTCGGCGGCGTCCTGGTCGACCAGGTAGTCACCGCCCTTGACCGTGTCGAAGGTGTGCCACTCCCAGTTGTCCTCCTCCACGTTGGCCAGCGCGGCGGCCATGCCGCCCTGCGCGGCGCCCGTGTGGGAGCGGGTGGGGTAGAGCTTGGTCAGCACGGCGGTGCGGCTGCGCTTCGTCGACTCGATCGCGGCGCGCATGCCGGCGCCGCCGGCGCCGACGATGACGGTGTCGTACTTGTGGATCTTCATCAGTGGTTGCCTCAGCCCCGTGCCTAGCGGATGTTCGGGTCGAAGGTGAAGATCACCAGCGTGCCCAGAAGGATGGTGAACACCGTGGCGGTGTACAGCAGGCCCTTGAGCCACAGGCGCGTGTTCGGGCGCTCCGCGTAGTCGTTGATGACCGTGCGGAGGCCGTTGGCGCCGTGCAGCATGGCGAGCCACAGCATCAGCAGGTCCCAGGTCTGCCAGAACGGGGACGCCCAGCGGCCGGCCACGAAGGCGAAGCCGATCTTGGAGACGCCGCCGTCGAGCACGAGCTGGATCAGCAGGTGGCCGATGACCAGGACGACGAGCACCACGCCGGAGAGGCGCATGAAGAGCCATGCGGCCATCTCGAAGTTGCCGCGGGTCGACCGCGGGGTCTTCCCGGTGCGCTTGCGCGGCGCCTCGATGTACGGGGCCGGGTTGTCGACGTCGTAGACGGGCGCGCCCTCGACCTGGCCGATCCCGGAAGTCGTGTCAGTGGACATCTCTCGCCTCAGCTCCCGAACACTTCACGGACGGCGTGGCCGAGCACGGGGTACAGGGCACCCGCCATCAGCACGATCCAGATGCCCATGACGGTCCAGAGCATCTGCTTCTGGTAGCGCGGGCCCTTGGACCAGAAGTCCACGGCGATGACGCGCAGGCCGTTGAGCGCGTGGAAGAGGATCGCGGCGACGAGGCCGTATTCCAGCAGCGCGACGATCGGCGTCTTGTAGGTGGCGACCACCTCGTCGTACGCCTCGGGCGAGACGCGGACGAGGGCGGTGTCCAGCACATGCACGAACAGGAAGAAGAAGATGAGGACGCCGGTGACTCGGTGAGCCACCCAGCTCCACATTCCTTCCCGGCCGCGGTACAGCGTTCCAGCCGGCACGGAAGAACCCTCCGGGAGCGGGGACTGGGGCCTGCCGGCTTGTGGGTGTCGGTCGGCCCGGCCGGGTACGGTCCACCGGCCCTGGCCATCGTAGCGACGTGTTGTCGGTTCGTTCGCCCGGGGTGTACCGGTGTGATCAAACAGGCAATCAAACAGCCTCGTACGGGCTACTGGCGGGCGGGCCCGCGCTACCGGCGGGCGTGTTCGCGCGCGTACTCCGGTACGGGTCCGGCCTGCGTGTGTTCGGTCAGCGCGTGGGCGAGCCGGCAGCGGGCGAGGGCGCGCAGCTCGTCGGCGGAGACCGACCGCTCCTCGTCCGGCTCATGGGCGAGTCGCCGCCGGATGCCCGCCAGGACCTGGTCCAGGTACTCGTCCGCGCGGTGGCCGTCGAGGCAGATCACGAAGGCGTGGCCGAAGCGGCTCTCGTAGGCGGCGTGCGCGGCGGCGAGGGCGGTCTGCGCGGCCGGCGGGGCGTCCGGGCAGATGCCGGTCGAGCACTCCAGGGCCAGAGCCTCGTGGACATCGGCCGGGGAGAGGTCGTAGGCGGCCTCGTCGCAGGCGGCGAGGAGGGCGTCCAGATCGGGGTAGGGGCGGTGGGCGGCCACCCGGAGGGACCAGCGGTGGCTCCCGTAGCAGTCCAGCAGCAGGGCCTCGGCCGCCGGGGCGGGGAGGCGGTTGAACCAGGTGAGGCCGGGCAGGGTGCGCCGCGGGGACGGTATGGCCGCGGGGGCCTCGGTCCGCGCGGAGGCCGCCTCGGCCCGGGGCGGGTCCGGCGCGGGCGCTTCGGTCGGCGGGACCGCCCGGGTCGGCTCCTCGGTCGCCGGGGCCGGTCCGGGCGCCGGGGCCGTGGGCGGGGCCGTCGGCGGTCGTTCCGGAAGGGCGGCGGGGGTGTCGCTGGACAGCGGGGACTCCTCGTGGGGCCCGGCGGGACAGCCGGGAAGAGAGGTGCGGATGAGTTGCAACGCTATCGATCTGTGTCGAAAGCTGTCCGAAGGATGCGCGAATTTCACTCGGACGGGAGAGTTTGAACTCCTGGAATGGACGCGAAGGGTGGACGCTGGAGGGGGTACGACGTGCGGCTTTCGCCGCCTTTGGGAGGTCACGTCATGATCTGGGGCTCACGGAACGACGACGGGGGCACGGAGCAGGGAGCCGACGGGCCCATACCCGGGCGGCGCGGGCGTGTCCGCGTCCGCCGGCACCCGTGGGTGCGGACGGGCGGCACGGCGGTCGCCCTCCTCGCCGCCTTCTCCCTCACCCTCACCGGCTGCTCCGACGCGGACGACTCCGGCGGCCCCGAGAGCGCCGCCGCCCCGGACGAGGCCGCGCCCACCCCGTCCCCGACGCCCAGCCCCACCCGCAGCCACCCCCTCTCACAGGCGCCCGCCACCGTCCCCGCCGTACGCGAGCACGAGGCGGCGCGCGGGCCCGGCTGGAAGAAGGCGGCGGACTCCGCCGTCGTCGTCGCCAAAGGCAGCGAGCAGCTCGCCGACGAGGGCCGGCTGATCGCCCAGGAGCTGGACCTCGGCTACCGGGGCGTGAACACGGCCCGGGCCGGTGATGTGGAGCTGGCCCTCGCCGGGAGCGGCCCGGCCGAGTCGTACACCGTCACCACCCGCGACGGCCGGGTCCGGATCACCGGCCCCGACCAGGCCGGCGTCTTCTACGGCACCCGCACCCTGAAGCAGGCGGTGCGCACCGGCGGCGCGATGCCGGAGGGCGTGGTCCGCGACCGGCCCGACCGCCCGCAGCGCGGACTCAACGTCGACATCGCGCGCAAGCACTTCACGGCCGAGTGGATCGAGGACCGGCTGCGCGAGATGGCCGACCTCAAGCTCAACCAGCTCGGCCTGCACTTCTCCGACGACCAGGCGTGGCGCATCGAGTCCGAGACGCACCCGGAGATCGTCACCGACCCCCATCTGACCAAGGCGGAGATCCGCCGCATCCTGGCGCTGGCCGAGCGGCTGCACATCGACGTCTTCGGCGAGATCGACTCGCCCGGACACCTCGGCGCGGTGCTGCGGGCGTACCCGCAGCTCCAGCTGCGCAACGTCCAGGGTGTGCCGCGGCAGGGCGCGATCGACATCTCCAAGCCGCAGTCCGCGGAGCTGATCGACGAGCTGCTGCGCGAGTACACGGCCCTGTTCGGCGGGCGGTGGTTCCACGTCGGCGCCGACGAGTACCAGGCCCTGACCGTGAGCGACCCGGCCGCCTCCTACCCGCAGCTCGCCACCGCCGCCCGCGAGAAGTACGGCGCGGGCGCGGACATCCAGGACCTGGCCGAGGGCTGGCTGAACGACCGCGCGGCCGTGGTCCGGGACGCGGGCAAGATCCCCAAGGCGTGGAACGACGGCTTCTTCACCGGGGGCACCGTCACCGCGGCCAAGGACATCGAGGTCGAGTACTGGACGGGCAAGGAGATCGGCATGCGCCCGCCCGTGGAGTACCTGGCCGAGGGCCGCAAGGTGGTCAACCTCAACGACGAGTACCTCTACTACGTCCTCGGCGAGCCCAACGAGTTCGTCTACCCGACCGGCCGGCGTATCTACGAGGAGTGGACCCCCCTGGTCCTGCGCGGCAGCGACCCGGTCCCGGCCCGCTACTCGGACCAGATCCTCGGCGGCCGCTTCGCCATCTGGTGCGACCTGGCCGACTCCCAGACCCAGGCCCAGGTCGCGGCCGGCATCCGCCGCCCCCTCCAGGCGACCGCCCAGAAGCTGTGGGACCCGCGGCCGCCGCAGCAGACCTGGGAGCAGTTCACCGCGCTGGCGGACCGGGCGACGGGGTGAGGGGGGCGGGCCCGGTCCAGGGTCGGCCCTGGACCGGGTCGAGGTCGGGCGGGTCTGACCTGGTCCGACCGGGCGGGCCCGGGCCGATTCGCAATGGACGGGGACCACGACCCGGGCGTATCTTCCGCAGGCGGCCGTGCCGGAGTGCGCGGCCGCTTACCGCGCCGCGCACCGCTTGGGGAGAGCGGGGGCGCCGCGCCTTGCCACGTCCTCAGGGGGTACGCCCATGTCCACACCCATGCCCGCGTCCGGTTCCGGCGCGCCGGAACCGGAGCCCGGCTCCGACCGCCTGTCGAAGGCCGTCGTCCCGGAACCGAAGCCCGTCCCGGAGCTGGACCCTGTCCCCGCGCCGGGTCTCACGCCTACGCCGGGGCTCACGGCCACGCCGGGTCTGACACCCACGCCCGCGTCGCCCTACCGCCCGCTCGTCTCACCGGTGGGGCTCGGCCGCGCGGTCGTGATCCTGCTGGCGCTGGTCGCCGTCGCCGATGTGCTGGTGATCGGAGCCACGTACAACATCCGCCGGCTGATGGCGTCCCTCCTCGACCAGCCCTTCGCCGAGGTCACCGACCGGGACGCCGAACTGGCCGACAGCCTGTTCCTGATGGCGACGGTGGCGCAGATCCTGCTGTACGTCGCCTCCGTGGTGGTCTTCATCGTGTGGTTCCACCGGGTGCGCAGCAACGGAGGCGTCTTCGCGCCCGACCGCTTCACCCGGGGTCCGGGCTGGGCGATCGGCGGCTGGTTCATCCCGTTCGCGGCGCTGTGGATCCCCTGCGGCGTCGCGATACAGACCTGGCGCGCCAGCCGCACCGACCCGTACGCGGCCGACGACCACGAGCCCCGCACCCTGCTGCACCTGTGGTGGGCGGCCTTCGTCGCCTCCTGGCTGGCCTCCCGCTACGCCGACCGCGTCTGGGACAAGGCGGAGTCCCCCGAGCAGATCGTCTCGGCGGCGACCGCGGTCATGGCCGCGACCGCGGTCGACATCCTCGCGGCGGTCCTGGCGATCCTCTTCGTCCGCCGCCTGACGCGGATGCAGCACACCAAGGCGCTGGCCTTGGCGGGCGCGGGGGCGCCGGTCCCGGCGGCGACCGCGCCGGGTCCGGCGGGCCCGGTTCCGGCGGTGTAGCAGGGCGGGACCGGGGCCGCGGTGTCAGCCACCCGCGGCCACGGTCCGCTCGTTGAACCTCAACCCGGCACTTCGCCCCCTGCCACGGCTGCCCTCGGCGGTCACGATCACTCGTGGCGGTGGCGCCGACCGGTGCGCAGCTCGTCCAGCACATCCCCGGTCGACAGCCGGGCCGTGGCGCGCTTCTCGACCCGAGCCACCACCTCTGCCGGCAAGGGGGTGGCGGCGGTCTCCTGGTCCAACGGGGTGCGGGGGTTGGGGGTGGTGCGTACCTTCGGCTCCATCAGGACTTCCTCGGACAGGTCGCGTACGAGCAGATCGTCGCGGTGCAAGCAGCCGTGTCACACCGTCAGCACGCTGCAAGCATGCAAGGTCATGCTCCGTGGTGAGAACGTGACGCGGAGGTATGGCGGAATCCCACCCCGCTCCCGTAGGGTCAGGGCGGAGTTTCAGCCAGTGACTGACGAGAATGAGCCAGCGGGCGCGGGGGTGGCTTGCCCCGTCCGTGAGGGGAGGCGTCCGCATGACGTCGAGCAGCCTGTCGGAACTGATCGCCTCGGCGGGCGAGCGGGCGCTCGCGGTGAGCGGCCTGGCCTGTCTGGAGCGCTGCTTCCCGCTGCTCGCGGACGACTCCGAGCCCCTGCGCCCCCTCTGGTCCGGCATCGCGGCGGGCGGCGACGGCTGGGCGGAACGTCTCTCCACCGCCCGCACCGCCCTCCCGGACGCGCCCCAGGGCGACCAACTCGCCGCGCTGGTACGCCGCATGCTCGACGAGGCCCCGTCCGACTGGGCGGCCGGCCCCCTCGCCGACTGGGCCGCCCTCTGCGCCGCGCTCGCCACCGACGTCCACCGCGAGGTCGACCCGCTCGGCGCGACCGGCCCCCTGGTCGACGGCGAACTCCGCCGCCAGCTCGGCGTCCTGGACCTCGCGGCCCAGGACCCGACCGGCGCGGGCCTGCGCCGCGCCCTCGACGTCTCCACCGAGGGCAACCGCGTCCTCCGCGCGGCGCTCTCGCGCAGGGCGCGGGCGGTGGGGCAGGCAGTACGCGGCTGACCTTTCTCGCCTCAACTCCGCATTAGATGTGGCGAGTTGACCGTTCGCGCCGTGGCTCTTGACGGGCCGTGCCGTCCTGCATCGGGTGCGGGGTGGCCCGGAGGATCTGCTTCCGCCAGGTCCCGGCAACGCCCCCGGTACCGCCGTCCACCGGGTGCGATGCGAGCGGGACGGGCGCTTCCCCGGGGCCGCCGGGGCGCCCGTCGCGGCGACAGGCCCGCCCCGCTGAACGCGATCGTCCGCGTTGACCACCCCTCCCGTGCCGTGCGGTAGTTGCGCCGTAACCGAGGGCAGTGCCGACGCCGACCAGCGCGCACGAGGGCCGCGTCGGCCGCCGTCCCCTGACGGAAAACGGAGAACCCGAATGCGAACGAACATCCTGACGAGGTCCCTCGTCAGCGCGGCCGCCGTCGCCGGACTCGCCGCCGGGACCCTGGCGGGAGCCGGTGCCGCCGTCGCCGCACCCGCCCCGGCCGCGAAGCCGGCGGCGAGCGCGGAGTTGGCCCCGCTCGCGGTCGTCAACCTCGGCCTGACGACGACGGAGGCGAAGAAGGTCCAGCGTGGGCTCCGGGCGAACTGGGGCTACACCGGAGCCATCGACGGACAGCTCGGCACCGAGAGCTGGAAGGCCATGCAGCGCTTCCTCAAGAGGCACTACGGCTACACCGGCGCGATCGACGGAATCGTCGGCAGCGGCACGGTGCAGGCGCTCCAGCGCTCCATGCGCGCCTTCGGCTACACCGGCGCCATCGACGGCATCGCGGGCCCGGCCACCCAGGCCGCGTTCAAGCGGTTCGCCAACTGCCTCTGAGCGGGCCCGAATCCGTGACCGCCGACGGGCGGTACGTGCCCCACCGGGCGCGTGCCGCCCGCCGGCGCGTTCCGCGTGTACGGCGCCCCTCCTGCCGGGCATCACTACAACCGGGCCGAGGCGGCGCCGGGCCACCCGGGTCCGGCGGACGGCCGGAGGGGGGCGCGTCATGTCGTGGACCGTGCCGGAGACCATCAAGCTGACGATGGTGCACCAGATGGAGTTCTCCCAGGAACCGGGCCTGACCCGGGGCCGCTACCGGGAGACGTCCTGCCTCGTCGGACGCCCCGCACAGGGGGAGGCCCGCGTGATCCTGGAGTGCGGGCACTGCAAGCGGCAGGGAGTCTTCGTCGTCCAGGATCTGGAGACGACCAAGCGCCTGCGGCGGGCCCCGGTGACGCGCTCCCTGATCACCGCCGTGGTGCTGCTGGCGGTCGTGGCGTCGTTCTGGATCATCGGCTTCGGCGGCGGCAGCATCCTCTTCCAGGTCCTGGCCATCCCGGCGTCGATCATCCTGTTACCCCTCGCGGTCTTCTTCGCGGCCAGCCCCAGCAGCAATATCGGCGTCACCGTGCCGGAGTTCGTCAGTTTCGCCGGCCGGACCTCCCGCAAGGGCCTCACCTACACGACCCGCGGCACCCACCACCGCGCGGGCCTGAGCTGCGGCGGGCAGGCGCGGGCGGCGGGCTGAGCGGCCTGGCTGCTCTTCTTGGGCGGGGCATACCCGGCTCGGTGACCGGCTCCATTCCGATGGCGCGCTCGCCGTCACCCGCTTCAACTCAGGTACCCGCGTGACCTCCTGGCGTGGGTGACGGGCCTTCCGGCGTGCGATCGCGATCGACTACCTGCGGCGGCGCGACCGCCCGCGCGAGCAACGTGCCGATGTGACCCGGCTCGGGAGCGGCGAGGACGTCCACCTCGACGTCGGTGAACCCGGCCCTGGTGAGAAGTCGCGCCCACACGGCCGGACGGTAGCTGTAGCGGTAGGTGAACATCGCCTTGCCGGCGAAACCGCCCTTGTACATCCCCTGCGGCCCGTACGCGCCGGGGATGGCCGGGGGCTGGGAGAAGACGAAGACGCCACCGGGCCGGAGCCGCCGGCGCACCAGCGGGAAGAGGCGGCCCGGGTCGGTGAACCAGGCCGCCCCGAAGACCGAGTAGATCGCGTCGTAGGTCTCCTCGTGCCCGGCCAGGTACTCCAGCACTTCGCCGCACACGAACTCCGCCCCGGTCGCGTTCCACTTGCGCGTCGTCTTCGCCACCATGACGGGGGACAGATCGACGCCGCGGGCGGCGACCCCGCGGGTGGCGAGGTGGGCCAGCGCCCTGCCCGTGCCGCAGCCGATCTCCAGCACGGACCGGGGATCGCCGAGCAGTTCAGGGCCGGGCCCGTGCCCGGCGTACTGGTCCAGCAGAAGGCGGGCGTCGCGTTGTCCTTGAACGCGGAGGCGGCGTACGCGTCCCACAGGTCCGCTTCCGCGGCGATGTCGTGCTGTGCGGGCAAGGCGCTGTCCTTCGGTGGGGGCCGGGCAGGGCGGGTGCGGTGGCCGTTCAGTGGCTGTCGGGGACCTTGTTGTCGCAGGGCGAGCACTCCGTGCCGTCGATCGCCCACAGTTCCGCGTCGACGGCGAAGCCGAGGGACTTCAGGAAGTCCGCCGTGCGCAGGCACAGGCCGTCACGGCGACGCTCGACGAACGGCGCGTGGTGCTTGTAGCGCCCTCCGTTGTACACGTCGCACAGGGCCCACCACACGGGCGTGTCCAGGATCAGCTGGTGCACACCGATGTCGACGAGCTTGCCGACCCCGAGGTGCACGTCCGGACGTTCCATAGGGAGCGTGGAACCGGCCGTGCGAGCGGAGTTGCGCGAAGTTGCGCACGCCGCCCGGTGGGTTGTGCGAGGTTGCCGAACGGGCGGGCCGATTCCGGCGTGCGGGGTCCGGGCCGCAGGGAGGCTTGAGGGAGCGACCACCGAGGGAAGGAAACGCTCATGGCCCGACGGCTGCGATTCAACGGAACGGGCAGCGGAGTCAACGGATGCCCGTCCATCCACGAGGACCTCGACACAGGCGAGGTGATCGTGCACGGCCCCGCCCTCACCGACCCCGACGACATCGCCCGGCTCCGGCACCTGAACGAGGGCGAGGTGCCCATCGTGGTTCCGCGCGAGCTGCTGGTCGACTTCGGCCCGAAGGAAGTGAACCGCGTGCCCCGCATCATCGGACTGGACGAGTTCGACCGGCTCTTCACACGGTTCGAGCACACGGCCTGGCGTCTGGAGACGCGCAGGCGGTACGCCTCCGACGAACTCACACCCACCTATGCGCAGTTCAGCCGGGGCGAACCGGTCGACTGGGAAGGCCGGGACGCGCAGTGGTGCGCGGAGCGGCGCGAGCAGACGGCCCTCGGCAAGCGGTTCGAGCGGGTCCGGATCGTGGACCGCCCGCCCACTCCCGGCCAGCGCTACCTGCTCGACAACGCCCGCCGCAACAGCGCCGTCGGTGAGCGGATCCACAACCTGTGGCGGGAGGACGCCGACCGCCTGGGCCTCCCGGAGGAGGACTTCTGGATCTTCGACTCCCGCCTGGTCGCCCTGCTCCACTTCGACGACGCCGACGACCTCGTCCGCGTGGAGCTGATCACGGAACCCGCGGCGGTCCTGCGCTACGCGACGGCGCGGGACGCGGCACTGCATCATGCCTTTCCGTACGAGGAGTTCGCGGCACGACTGGCCGCACAGGAGGACTGAGGCAGGTGCGTACCGGTGAGCACGGACTACCAGCAGGCGCGAGCGGCGCTCGGGGCTCGACTGCGTGAACTCCGGCTATCCGCCCGCGGAGGCCGTCTCACCGGTACGGAACTGGCCGAGCGCCACGGCTGGAACAAGTCCAAGGTCAGCAGGCTGGAGAACGGCAGGCAGACCGCCACGCCCGACGACCTGGCCAAGTGGGCGGAATCGACCGGCAGACCCGAGGCGCTCGATGAACTGCTGGCGCGCCTGAAGGGTTTCGAGTCCCACATCCGGTCATGGCGACGCCAGCTCGCCACGGGGCACAAGGCCGTCCAGGACGTGCATCTGAGCGCACACTCCGACGCGACCGTGTTCCGCGGCTGGGAGGCGTCGATGATTTTCGGCATCCTCCAGACGCCGGACTACGCCCGGTCGATCTTCACGCGCTACGCGGAGCTGCAACGCTCACCGCGGGACACCGAGGAGGCGGTCCGCTCCCGGATGAAGCGGCAGGAGGCGCTGTACGACTCCTCGAAACGGTTTCACCTCGTGCTGTGGGAGGCGGCCCTGCACGCCCTGATCTGCCCGCCGTCGGTGCTCGCCGCGCAGCTCGACCGCCTGGCGGGCGTCATCGGACTGGACACAGTGGACCTCGGCATCCTCCCCTTCTCCGCACCGTTGAAGATCCCGCCGGCCACCGCGTTCTGGATATACGACGACCGCCGGGTGATCGTCGAGAACTGGCACGCGGAGCTGTGGCTCGACGACGAGCCCGGCGTGGACACGCATCTGCGGGTGTGGCGGACGTTGCACGAGTCCGCCGTCTACGGGGTCAGGGCGCAGAACCTCATCACCGCGGCGCGGAGGGCCGTCGCCGCGCGGTGAGCCCGGCGGTCACGCCGGGTCGGAGACCAGGTGCCCGACGAACGCGGTCCAGGCCGGGGCCGTGACGGTGAGGACCGGGCCGTGGGGGACCTTGGAGTCGCGGACCGGGACGATGCCGGGGTGGGCGTCGCAGACCTCGACGCACTCGCCGCCGTCGCCGTTGCTGTGCGACGACTTGCGCCACCGCGCGGCTCCGGTGAAGCCCTCGCCCACTTCGAGGCAGTCGCCGCCGTCGCCGTTGCTGTAGGTGGACTTGCGCCACGTGGCGGCGCTCAAGTCAATGCGCGGCATTTCGGTAGTCCTCGGCTGTGGTCTCGATCTGGGCCAGGGACGCCTCCGGAGACAGCGCGGCGGCCCTCAGCCGATCGTATGCCTTGTGGTACTGACGCACAGCGGTCGGATCGTCGAAGGTCTGGCCGTGGTAGGGGCCTTCGGTGTACATCAGGGGCGGCTTGTCGGCGAAGTCCAGAAACTTGAGCGAGAGCTGCATGAAAGGCTGGGTCGCCGCGTTCCACGGGAGGATCTGTGGAACGATGCGCCGGTGCGCGGCCAGCTCGGTGATGCGATCCAACTGCTCGGCCATGAGAGCCGGGGGTAGCAAGGAGCCCCGGAGCAGGGACTCGTGCATGATCACCCAGTACTCCGGCTTCTTGGGGTCGTCGAACAGCTCCGCTCGTTCCACCCGGCTGCGGATCTTGAAATCGACTTGGTGGGGTAGATCCAGCGGGTGGGTCGAGTGGATGACCGCCCGCGCGTAGTCCTCGGTCTGCAACAGGCCCGGGATCAGGGCGTTGGCCCACTCCTCGATGGTCTCCGCACGCTTCTCAGACTCCGCGATCGGTGCGAAGTACTCCGCGTGCGCGTCCTGTTTGGCGTTGCGCACGTCCTCGCAACGCCGCTCGAAGAAGCCGTCCGTGTTCAGGCGGCGGTCCATGTGCTGGGCCAGGTCCGCCGGCATGCGGCGGGTCGCGCGCTCGATCTCGCTCAGGTAGCTCGCGCCGTAGAAGCTGCCGTCGACCGCCTGTTGGAGCGTCAGGCCCGCCTGCTCGCGGCGGTAGCGCAGCTCCTTGCCGTAGAAGGCCGGGACGCTCGCCGAGCCGTCGATCTCCTTGCGTGCGGCCATGGGTGCCCGCCCTCCACACTTCGCGCCGTGTTGCCGAAACCCCTTTCACGGTAGCCAGGCCGACGCCACTGTGTGAGGAGTTCGTCACGGAAAGCACAGGAAGGGTGACCCCCGCATGCACGACTCCACCGGCCCCGATCTCGACCCCGGCCACGATGCCGACGTCTGCGCGGGCGAGTTGCGGGACGCGCTCGCCGCGCACGGCATCACCCTGCTGTCGCTCCGCGTCGACCTGCCGAGTTACGCGGGCCGCCACCCCGTCCGCCCGCTGCTCGCGCTCGGCAACTGCAACCTCGCGACCGCCCGTGCGCTGACCGCCGCGCTGCGCAAGGGAGTCGCGTGATGCGCGGGCCGCTGGCGATGGCGCTGCTCGCGACCCCGGAGGCCGTCGCCCAGGTGCGGCGCACCCTCGCGGCGTACGCCGGCGGGCCCTGCGACGACCTCCAGTTGTGTGCGACCGAGCTGGTGACGAACGTGCTGCGGCACGTGGGCGAGGGCGTGCCCGTCGCGGTCCGGGTGGTCCCCGGCGAGAGGCGGACGCGGCTGGAGGTGACGGACCCCGACCCCCGCGCGCTCCCCGTCCTGCGCGCGGGCGCGACCGTGGACGAGGAGGGCGGCCGGGGGCTCGCGCTGCTCGACGCGGTCGCCCTGCGCTGGGGCGTGGACCAGGGGCCCGCCGACAAGACCGTGTGGTGCGAGCTGGACGGGGGGCTGCCGGACGACGGGCCCACCCGGTCCGCCCCGACGCACGCGCTCGTGCTCGGCGGCACGGCCTACCGAGTCCGGCGCGGGCCGGTGGAGGCACCGGAGGAGATCGCGGCGGAGACCCGGGCCGAGGGTCAGTACAGCCACTCCCCGTCCAGCGCCTCCCGGACCCGGTCCAGCGCCGCCTCGTCGCGGGACCTGGCCCAGTAGCCGACGCCCGACTCGTCGCGGATCAGCACCTCGTCGTAGAGGAACCAGCGGGCGCCGGAGCCCGCGGGCAGGCCGGAGAGGGGGAGGAGCGTGCCGTGGCGCTCCAGCTCGGCGACGGTCTCCGGCTCCGGGCCGTCGAGCCAGTCGGACAGCTCCTCCGGCCCGTGCAGCGACTCGAACAGGACCAGGTCGACGAGGGCGAGTGAGGTCCGGTCCGACCACGGCTCCCAGCGCTCGGCCGGCTTGTCGGCGAGGTCGACCCGCATCCGCACGGGCGGGTCCGCGGCGAGGCCGCCGCACGGGTCGCCGGGGCCGTCCGCGCCACCGGGGCCGTCCGCGCCGCGCAGGTCGGTGAGGAGGACGCCCCAGTGCGCCACACCCTGGTTCTCCTCGCGGAACACCAGCGCCTCGCCCGACGCGTCCAGGCGCAGCGCCGCCGGGGCGAGCAGGCGGTTGTGGAAGGCCGTCAGGTCGCTGCGGCGGCCCAGCAGCGCGTACGCCTCGCGGAGGGCGGCGGGCAGGCGCAGGCCGAGCCGGCGTTCCGCCTCGGCGAGTTCCGCCTCCGGTGATCCGTCGGCTTCGGCCAGGGGGCGGTCCGTCCAGTGCGCGGCGAAGCCCCGGACGGCGTCCCAGCAGGCCGCGCGGTCGCCGGACGCGGCGCCGGACACCGCCTCGGACAGCGACCGGGCGAGGTCGAAGGGGAGGGGGTCGGGCCGGACGGCGTCGCGAGGGAGGGGGACGGGCTCGGATGTCATGGCGCGAACGTAGCCCGCGCCTCGGACACCCCGGCCCCGGCCCCGGCCCCCGGCCCTGTCCTCGGAGCCGCGCCCGCCCGCCCGGGCCCGGGACGCCCGCCCGCCCGGGCCCGGGACGCCCGCCCGCCCGCCGGGCCCGGGACGCCCGGCCCCGCAGGGGCAACGCCCCGGCCCTCGCAGGGACGACGCCCGCCGCCCGGCGGACCCGCCGCACGTGCGACCATGGTGGTCCGACTGATCCGTCGGTCAGCAATGAACGGCGGATTCCGGTATCGAATGCATTACGGATTCGGGCCCGGCGGGACACCGCGGGGCGGTGGCGAGAACACTCGCCGTGTCGATCATGAAGGACGACCGGGGCCGCCACCCCCCACAGGAGAGGCCCCGGTCGTCGTTCGCAACGGGGTCGCAGTGGCACCCCGTACTCCCTTCAGCGCCGTGCATGCGTTTTCTGTCACACAGGACCGCGTTGTTAGGTTGTTGCGGGTTGTACTAGGCATGGACGGGCACCCGGAAAAGGACGTAGCGTGCTGGTTCGCGCAGGGTGGCGCGGCAGTGGTGACCAGCCGCGATTCAGACAGGTTGAGGTAGTGCTGGGGGACGACGCGGAGCTGACCGCCGCGGTGCTCGCGGCTCAGGGCGGGGACGAGGACGCGTTCCGTACCGTGTACCGCGCCGTGCATCCGCGGCTCATCGGCTATGTGCGCACGCTCGTCGGTGACACCGACGCGGAGGACGTGGCCTCCGAGGCGTGGCTCCAGATCGCGCGTGACCTCGACCGGTTCAGCGGCGACGCGGACCGCTTCCGCGGCTGGGCCGCCCGGATCGCCCGCAACCGGGCCCTCGACCACATCCGGATGCGCGGGCGCAGGCCCGCCGTCGGCGGCGACGAGACCGAGCTGACGGGCCGCCCCGCCGACTCCGACACCGCCGGCGAGGCGATGGAGTCCCTCAGCACCGGCTCGACCATGGCCCTGATAGCCCGGCTCCCGCAGGACCAGGCCGAGGCCGTCGTACTGCGGGTGGTCGTCGGGCTGGACGCGAAGAGCGCCGCGCAGACCCTCGGCAAGCGCCCCGGCGCCGTGCGCACCGCCGCGCACCGGGGGCTGAAGCGGCTCGCGGAACTGCTGGACGAGGCGGGGACGGCCGAGGCGGCGCCGGGCCCGGCGCCCGTCGCCGACCGCGCCCGGGACCACCGCCAGGACCCCGACCAGGACCGGGGTGACGGCCACGGCCCGGCCGGCGGCCAGGGCCCCGCCACCGATCCCGACCCGGGCCCCCGCCCCGGCGGCACCGGCGCCGACGCGCCCGGTGTCCCCCGCCAGACCCGCGGCCCGGCCGGTCCGGCAGGCCCCGCCGGTCCCGTCGCGGTGACGCGCCCCGCCGCGACCGGTCCCGCGCCCGACGCCTCCGCGCCCACCACCCCCGTCCCCGACGCCACTCCCGTGCCCGACGCCTCCGCCGGCGCGCCCGCCCCCGCGCCCCCGCGCGACGCCGTGCCCCCGAGCTCCGCCCGCCCGCGGGACGCCACGCCCCCGGCCCCTGAGCGGACACCCGGTCCGGTTCAGCGGACGCCCGGCGGGGCCACCCGGCCCGGCGGGATGAAACACCAGGTCAGCGGCCACCTCGGGAGCGGAACCCGAGGCGATCCGCCCGGCCGGGACCTGGACGGACTGCCTGCGCAACGCGCCCGGAGCGGCGGAGCCGCCGCTTCCACCGGTGTGACGCATTCGCGTGCGCGTACGCAGAAGGACATGTGATGGCGGACGAGCGCTACGAGTGGCTTGACGGGAACGCGGCGGAGCACCTGCTGCGCGGCGTACCGGTCGAGGCCGCCGACGAGCACGCCCGCCTGGAGGCCGCCCGTCTGCTCGCCGCCCTGGAGAGCGCCGCCGAGCCCGCGTACCGGCTCGACGACGGTGAACTCCCCGGCGAGGCCGCCGCCCTGGCCGCGTTCCGCAAGACCCGGGCGGATGGCGCCGCTCCCGCGGGCGACTCCCTCGGCACGGTGACCGTCACCCGTCCCGCGCCCGGCGTGCGCCGGGTGCGTTTCGGCGGACCCCTTCGTTTCGGGCTCGCCGCGGCCCTCGCGGGCTGCGCCCTCGGCGGGGTCGCCGTCGCGGCGGGCACCGGCGTGCTGCCGTCCCCGTTCCGCGGCGACGACCACCCCCTCCCGGCCTCCTCGATCTCCGCCGCCGCCACGCCCGACCCGCTCAGCTCGCGGTCCCCCGACGGCGAGGCCGGGAGCGGTGTCACCACACCCCCCGAGGCCGTCACCACGTCCCCCGCGCCGCCGCCGGACACCCGTCGCCCCGACGAGGAGACGCCCCGGCCGGGCGCCACGACACCCCCCGAACGCGAGGACGACCGCGATCGCGCCACCCCCTCCGCACCCGGGACCGGGCCCGATCAGGGCGCCGACCGGTGGCGGAAGGCGGTCGAGGCGTGCCAGGACTACCGCAGCGGGCGCCTGGCCCCCGAGCGCAAGCAGCGCCTGGAGGACTGGGCCAAGGGCCCGGAGCGGATCAAACGGTTCTGCGACCGCCTGCTCACGAGCGGTTCCACCGGCTCGGGTGGCGGATTCGGCTCCGGCGGCAACAGCGGCGGCGGGGACGGCGGCTCGGGCGACTGGGACGGCGACGACGGCCGTGACGACGACAAGGGCCGTGACGAGGACGGACGCGGCGACTCCGGCGACGCGGGCCGCGCCGGCGGGCTCCCCGGCCTGCCGCAGGTCTCCCTGCCCCAGGTGTCCCTGCCGCAGACGGCCCCGGCGCCGCTGCCGCAGGCGGCTCTGTCGCCGATGACCCTGTCGCAAGCCTCTGACCTGCGACTTCTTCCTGTGTGACGCGGCTGCTCCGCCGGGTGTGACGTTTTTCGGGGCTACGGCGCAGTAAGAAGTGAGCCGACTGGTCATCGGCCGCGCGAAAGAGCCGGGGTTCCCCCCGTACCTACGGCTCAGCGCACACGGCGCGGGCGGGACACGTTCCCCCGGTCCCGCCCGCGCCTCTCAACCTCTCCTCGCTTCCTGAGCCGCCCGCCCGGCCGATCGGCCGATCGGCCCGCCGGGGGCCAGATGCGCGCGAGCGGCCTCCAGGATGGGGGCAGCTCGGCGCCGCGCCCCGGATCACCGGCGCCCCGGCCGCGCCCCGGATCACCGGCACGCGGCGGGTGTACGGGGCCCGGCCCCGGCCCCGCGTCTCACCAGTAGACGACGACCTTGTCGCCCGTGCGCACCTGGTCGAAGAGCGCCGCGATCCCGGCCTTGTCCCGGACGTTCACACAGCCGTGCGAGGCGCCGTTGTACCCGCGGGCGGCGAAGTCGGAGGAGTAGTGGACCGCCTGGCCGCCGCTGAAGAACATCGCGTACGGCATCGGGGTGTCGTAGAGCGTCGACACATGGTCCCGGGACTTCCAGCCGACCTTGAACTCGCCCTCGCGGGTGGGGGTGTACTGCGAACCGAAGCGGACGTCCATCGTCGACAGCACCTTGCCGTCGATCATCCAGGACAGGGTGCGGGTGGTCTTGCTGATGCACATCACCCGGCCCTCCATACAGCGCGGGTCCAGCTTCGCCTTCGGCTTCTCGACGTCCTTGCCGTCCAGCTCCGCGCGGGTCGGCTTCGTCGTCATGCCGAGCAGCTTCTGCCAGGTGACCTCGTCCGTGCTGCCGGTGGCGGGCAGGCCGCGCTTGCCCTGGAAGCCCTTGACGGCGGTGGTGGTGACCGGGCCGTAGGAGCCCGTCGGCTTGTCGTCGAACCAGCCGATCTGGGCCAGCCGGGCCTGGAGTTCGCGCACCTGCTCGCCCTCCGCGCCGGGTGCCATGACGATCTTCGGCGGGGGCGTGGAGGCGGTCGCGGACGGGGTGGGAGAGGCGGAGGCGCTCGGGGTGCCGGAGGGCTCGCCGGCGGCCGAGGGGGAGGAGGACGCGGAAGGAGACGCGGTCGCCTCCGGCGCGCTGCTCGCCGCTCCGGGCTTGCCGTCGTCCGCGGCGAGCGTGTCCCTGGCCGTGCCGCCCGCGCAGCCGGCCGTCACCGCGGCCACGGTCAGCGCGGCCGCGGCGGCCAGCGTCCGGACCGTGAGGTTCCTTCTGAGCATCATGCCCCCCTGTCGTACCTGTACCCGTAGAGACAGACAGCCGCCGGACCGGGTTGCACGGCCCCGGCATCATGGGGGTAACGGTTGGGGGACGAGCACGACACGGCCTGCGGGAACACCGGCGCGAAGGCCGCGTGCGGGGCGACGCGACGGCCGGGTGCGGGGGCGGTCCGGGGGCGGCGCGGAAGGTCACCGCCCACCCTCCGAAACGCCCGGGCGCCGGGTCGCACTCCTGTGCGACACTCCGCCCATGCTGGGTGTCACCGATCTGCCGACCTACCTCGTGGGCCTCGTCCTCATCATCCTTCTGCCGGGGCCGAACTCCCTCTATGTGCTGTCCGTCGCCGCCCGCAAGGGCGCCCGCACGGGCTACCGGGCCGCCGCCGGGGTCTTCACCGGCGACGCGATCCTGATGACCCTGGCCGCGCTCGGCGCCGCGTCCCTGCTCCAGACCACGCCGCTGCTCTTCACGATCGTCAAGTACGCGGGCGCGGGCTATCTGACCTGGATGGCCGTCGGGATGCTCCGCGCGGCGGTCGCGATGTGGCGCACCCGCGGGGAGCCGAACGCGGAGGAGGCATTGGAGCCGGCCCGGGGTGCCGCGGCCGGGCCCCGGGAGAACCCGTACCGCCGGGCGCTGGTGATCAGCCTGTTCAACCCGAAGGCGATCCTCTTCCTGATCTCCTTCTTCGTGCAGTTCGTCGACCCGTCGTACGCGTACCCGGCGCTCTCGTTCGTGGTCCTCGGCGCGCTGCTCCAGCTCGGCAGCTTCCTCTACCTGACCATGCTGATCTTCAGCGGCAGCCGTCTCGCCGCCGCGTTCCGCCGCCGCCGTCGCCTCTCGGCGGGGGCGACCTCGGCGGCGGGCGCGCTGTTCCTCGGCTTCGCGGTGAAGCTCTCCCTCAGCAGCGCCTAGACGGTGCCCCGGCGCGGGGGCCACTGGGCGCGGGGCCCGCCACGGGCTGCCAGGCGGGGGTGGGCGCCGGGTCCGCCGGGCGTTCCGTCCCCCGGCGCATCCGGTTCACCACCGAGGCCGTCGCGGCCGCGGTGGACGCGATCGGGGCGGAGGGTCGGCCCCGCGTCACCCCCGCCGCAACTTCCGGGCCCGCCGCACCACGCCCCGCACCGCCGCGTTCCGGGGCAGCGGCACCCCGCCCGGGAGGCCGAGGACGGTGAGACGGCGGCGGGTCGCGTGCCCCGCGAGGTCCGCCGGGCGCGCGGTGCGCAGGAAGCGCTCCGCCGACGGGCGCAGATCCCGTCTGACCTGCGGCTGCATCATGAACGCCACCGAGTCGAGCAGCCCGGTCAGTCGCTCGTCCGCCGCCGCGACGGCCCCGGGCCCGTCCGCCGCCAGGTCCGGGACCAGCGCCTCCGCCAGCAGCAGCGGCACCCGGTTGCTGTTCCGGTACGGGGTCAGCCGGGCGAGCACCTGCTCCGTGCCGACCCGCGCCACCGGGACGCCGTGGAAGGCGGCGGCCGTGAACAGCCCGGTGGAGAAGCAGCTCACCACCAGCGACGGCCGCAGCCTGCGCAGCAGCACCTCAGCGAGCACCGGCTCACCGGCCACGGTCAGCTCGACGCCCAGGGCGCGGGCCTCCGCCTCCAGGGCCCGGTGCCAGGCGGGCGGGGCCGTCGGATGCGGCTTGAGCACCACCCGCCGGTGGCCCAGGGCCGCCACCCCGCGCAGCATCCGCAGGTGCAGCCCCTCTTCCTCCGCGGGCGTCAGAATCCCGAGCGCGGCCAGGTACTGGCCCAGCAGCAGCACGGGCCCGGGCTCCCCGTCCCCGGGCGCGTCCGCCACGGCGCCGGCGGCCGGCGCGTCCGACAGTTCGGCGACCACCTTCAGGAACGCGCCACCCGGCACGACCTCCGGGACCACCCCGAACTCGCCCAGCAGCAGCGGCCGCAGCCCCGGCACCAGGTCGAGGTGGAGCAGCCGCCGGACCCGTTCGCCGACCAGCGGGTCGATCTTGTTGCGGGTGGGGCCGTAGCTCATCAGCCCGTCCGCGTAGACGTCGATCGACGCGTCCGGGAAGAGCTGTCCCACCGTCAGCGCCGGGGCGACCTGGAGGGATTCCAGGACCAGATGGATCCGGTCGTCCCCGAGGTCCCACAGCCGGCGCAGATGGCGCTCCCACAGCGGGACGTCGTCGGCGCGCGGGGCCCAGGCGGAGGGGTGGAAGGGGGAGACGGCCTCGTTCCAGGAGACCACCCCGTCGAACCGCTCCCGCAGCGGCCCGAAGCCGGGCATCGTGTCCAGGGCAGGCACGGTCTCGGGGACGGCCGCGTTGTTGGTGACCAGCAGCAGCCGCCGGTCCGCGTCCTCGAAGCAGCCGCTGTCGATCGCGGCGGCGACCGTGGCCGCGCCGTAGAGGGAGGACGCGAGGAAGATCTGGGTCGTGGACATCAGGCCGCGGCCTCCGTGGTGCGGGCGGACGGACGGCGGCGCACCCGCCGCAGCCGGGCGGCGCGGTCCGCGTCCATCGAGGCGAGGGCCTCCCGGAGGGCGGGCTGCGGCATCGAGCGCAGCGCGGCGGCGCTCAGGGTGCGGAGTTTTCTGGCGACCGCCGGTTCGAACCGCCCGATGCCGCCCAGATGATGGGCGATGACGGCGCAATAGGTGCGCACCGCTTTCGGCAACAGCCTTTCCGCTTCCGGGTCCTGCGCTGTTTCCGCCAATACCTGATCGAATGCGCGGAGGAAATCGAGCTGGCGGACATCACCGATCTGGGTGAGCGAGGACGCGACCCCGCGCCGGTAAAAAATGCCCAGCCGGCCGACGACCGCGAAGGATTCGGCGTCCCGGTGCAGCCGCCAGATCCACGGCCGGTCCTCCGCGGTGCGCAGCCCGTCCGTGAAATGGAGCAGCCCCCGGTCCACCAGCCGCCGGTGGTACATCCCGGCCCAGGCGTACGGGTAGTCCACACCGGTCGAGCGGTCCGCCGGGAGGATCCAGTCGCGCGGGCGCAGCACCTCGCCGCGCGGCCCGACCGGCACCCGGTGCACCGTGCGGGCCCGCGCCGTGCACTGCACATGGTCGGTGCGCACGAAGTCGCAGCCCAGGTCCTCCATGGCGGCCAGCAGACCGGCGAAGTGCCCCGGGGCCAGCCAGTCGTCCCCGTCCAGGAAGGCCAGGTACTCGCCGCGGGCCGCGTCCAGACCGGTGTTGCGCGCGGTGGCCAGACCGCCGTTCCGTTCGTGTCTGATCAGGACCGCGCCGGGGACCTCCCGTTCCGCCTGCCGCAGGATCTCCGGCGTCCCGTCCGTCGAGCAGTCGTCGACCAGCAGGAACTCGAAGTCGTCCCGGGCGTTGGCCCGCAGGCTTCGCAGGGTGTCGGGCGCGTATGTCTGCACGTTGTAGAACGGCACGATGACGGAGAGCTTGACCACCCGGCCGACGCTAGGACGCCCGCCCGTCATACGTGCTGAAGCCCGGCGGGACGGAATATGAACGGCCGGCATCGAGACCGTTAACCCGCCGGGCAATTGCCCTGGTGCTCCTTCCGTAGGCGCTCTGTTAACCCTTTGTTGCAGTCGAGTTGGGCCGTGAAACGGAATGCCTTCCTAGCGTCCTGGACGTGCCAACACGCAATCGCGAGGCCGTACGGATCGCCGTACTCGCCGACTCCGACACCCGGTGGAAATGGGGCGCCCTCACCGCCCGCCGGATCGCCCCCAGCACCTCCGTGGAGCTGAGCGGTTTCCTGCTGCGCGGCCGGGCCACCCCGACCGCCCGCCAGCTCGCCGAGGTGGGTGTCCGCGCGGACGAGCTGCGGGAGGTCACCGGAGCGGAGTTCCTGCGCGCGGTACGGGAGGGCGGGTACGACGTGGTCGTCCTCGCCCTCGTCGGCGGCGGGGTGCAGGCGATGCTGCACGGTCTCGCGGCCCCCGCCGCTTTCGGTGACGGCCTCGCGGCCCCGGGCGCGTCCGGTGACGCCCCCCCGGCCCTCGCCGCTTCCGGGGACGGCCCCGCCCGGCGGCCCGTGGTCGTCACCGGCTATGTCGGCGTCGTCTACGAGAAGCTCGCCGACGGCCTGCTGCTGCGGCACGGCGCGGACGTGGTCCTCGCCAACTCCCGCCACGACGCGGAGCGTTTCCGCGCCGTGTACGAAGGGGTCGGCGCCGACCCGGGCGCGGTCACCGAGGCCGCGCTGCCCTTCCTCGGCGGCGCGCCCTACGCCCCCGAGGAGGGCCGGGACACCGTCGTCTTCGCCGCCCAGCCCTCCGTGCCCGAGACCCGGGCCGACCGCGGCCATCTGCTGCGCCGCCTGGTCGAGCACGCCCGGCTCCACCCGCACCGCGAGGTGCTGCTCAAGCTGCGCTCCCGGCCCGGCGAGCACACCACCCACCTGGAGGAGCTGCCCTACCAGCGCCTCGCCGAACGCCTCCCCGGCGGCACCCCGCCCAACTTCCGCCTGGTGTACGGGAACATGGGAGAGGTCCTGGACCGGACCGACCTGCTGGTCACCGTCTCGTCCACGGCCGCCCTCGAAGCCCTGCACCGGCGCATCCCGACCGCCGTCCTTACCGACCTCGGGGTCCGCGAGGTCCTCGGCAACCACCACTTCCTCGGCTCGGGCCTGCTCGCCTCCTGGGACCTGCTCGACGGCGGGCACCGCCCGGAGCCCGATCCCGTATGGCTCGCCCGGCAGGGCGTCGCGGCGGACGGCGGCTACGAGCACGCCTTCGACGAGGCCCGGACCCGGGTCGCCGAACTGCTGCTCGCGCCCCGGCTGCCGGCCCTCGCGCCCTGGTACACCCCGGCCACCGCCCCCGGCTACCTCCCCGCCCTGCTCGCCCGCCACCACCTGGCCCCCGACGGCACCCCGCTCTCCGGCGCCGCGCCGAAGGCGGCGCCGACCGGCGTCCGCCGGGTGGTGCGCGACGCGGTCCGCGAGGCGGCCCGGGGCGCCTACCGGCACGGCGTCCAGCGGGTGGCGCCGGTGATCCGCCGCATGGGGGAGCTGTGACCCGCCCCGCGCCGGGGGAGCCCGGCCTCCGCCGGCCCGGGCCCGCGCCCGTGTTCCGGGCCGCCCCGCCGACGTCCGCGCCGGTGTTCCGGGCCGTGGCGCGCCGCCGTTCGGCCGCCGGGCGCCCGGCCCCGGTGGCACCTCGCCCCGCGGCCACCGTCCGTCACCGGCCGGCGACGCGAACCACCGCCGTCACCCCGCGCCCGAGTCGCGCCGCCCGGACCCACCCCGTCGTCCCTACGGAGCCCCGATGAACGTCCTCGCCGTGATCCCCGCCCGGGGCGGTTCCAAGGGGGTGCCCGCCAAGAACCTCGCCCCCGTCGCCGGCCGCCCCCTCGTCGCCCGCGCCGTACGCGCCTGCCTGGACGCGCCCCTGGTCACCCATGTCGCCGTCTCCACCGACGACCCCGGCATCGCCGCCGCCGCCCGCGCGGCCGGCGCCGAGGTGGTCACGCGGCCCCCGGCCATCGCCGGGGACACCGCCACCAGCGAGTCCGCCGTCCTGCACGCCATGGACGCCCACGAGGCCGCGCACGGCGCCCCCGTCGACGTGGTCCTCCTCGTCCAGTGCACCAGCCCCTTCCTCACCCCCGAGGACGTGGGGGGCGTCGCCGCCGCCGTCGCCCGGGACGGCGCGGACAGCGCGGTGACCGTCGCCCCCTTCCACGGCTTCGTCTGGCGCGAGGACACGGATTCCGCGTCGGGCGCCGGGGTCAACCACGACTCCGCCCACCGCCCCCGCCGCCAGGACCGCCCCCGGGACTTCCTGGAGACCGGCGCCGCCTACGCCATGGACGCGGCCGGCTTCCGCGCCGCCGGGCACCGCTTCTTCGGCCGCACCGCCCTGGTGCGCACCGACCCCGCCCGGGTCCTGGAGGTCGACGACCCGCACGACCTCGCCCGGGCCCGCGCCCTCGCCCCGCTGCTGGACGCGGCCCCGCTGCCCACCCGGGCCGACGTGGACGCCGTCGTCCTCGACTTCGACGGCACCCAGACCGACGACCGGGTCCTGATCGACGCCGACGGACGCGAGTTCGTCGGCGTGCACCGCGGCGACGGCCTCGGCGTGGCCCGGCTGCGCGCCGCCGGGCTGAAGCTGCTGATCCTCTCCACCGAGGAGAACCCCGTCGTCGCCGCCCGCGCCCGCAAGCTGCGCATCCCCGTCCTGCACGGCATCGACCGCAAGGACGCCGCGCTCAAGCAGTGGTGCGACGAGCAGGGCCTCGCCCCCGAGCGGGTCCTCTACGCCGGCAACGACGTCAACGACCTCCCGTGCTTCGACCTCGTCGGCTGGCCCGTGGCCGTCGCGAGCGCGCACGGGTCCGTCCGGGCCGCCGCACGCGCGGTCACGGCCACCCCCGGCGGAGAGGGAGCGGTCCGCGAGATCGCCGGCTGGCTCCTCGGCCCGCACCTCGACACCACGCCCGACACCACTCCTGACACCGCCTCCCCGGACGCCCTCCCGGCCGTCCCCTGATCCACCCCCCGGTCCCTCCGGACGCCTCCTCACAGGTAAGGAACCATCCCCATGAGCACCACCCGCCTGCGCACCCTCGGCACCCGCACCGCCGGCCCGGGCAACCCCGTCTACGTGACCGGCGAGATCGGCATCAACCACAACGGCGACCTGGACAACGCCATCAAGCTGATCGACGCCGCCGCCGACGCCGGCTGCGACGCGGTCAAGTTCCAGAAGCGCACCCCGGAGATCTGCACCCCGCGCGACCAGTGGGACATCGAGCGCGACACCCCCTGGGGCCGGATGACCTACATCGACTACCGCCACCGGGTCGAGTTCGGCGAGGACGAGTACCGCGCCATCGACGCCCACTGCCGCGAGCGGGGCATCGACTGGTTCGCCTCCCCGTGGGACACCGAGGCCGTCGCCTTCCTGGAGAAGTTCGACGTCCCCGCCCACAAGGTCGCCTCCGCCTCCCTCACCGACGACGAGCTGCTGCGCGCCCTGCGCGCCACCGGCCGCACGATCATCCTCTCCACCGGCATGTCGACGCCGAAGCAGATCCGGCACGCGGTCGAGGTCCTGGGCAGCGACAACATCCTGCTCTGCCACGCCACCTCCACCTACCCGGCGAAGGCGCAGGAGCTGAACCTGCGGGTCATCCACACCCTCCAGGCCGAGTACCCGAACGTGCCCATCGGCTACTCCGGCCACGAGACCGGCCTCCAGACCACCCTGGCCGCCGTCGCCCTCGGCGCCGCCTTCGTGGAGCGCCACATCACCCTGGACCGCGCCATGTGGGGCTCCGACCAGGCCGCCTCCGTCGAGCCGCAGGGCCTCGCCCGCCTCGTCCGCGACATCCGCGTGGTGGAGGAGTCCCTCGGCGACGGCGTCAAGAAGGTCTACGAGAGCGAGCTGGGCCCGATGAAGAAGCTCCGCCGGGTCGCGGGCGTCGTCGCCGAGGCGGGCGACCGTGAGCCGGCCGCGGTCTGACCGCCTCCGCCGCGCGGGCGGACCCGGCCGGTCCGCTCCCGGCACCCCGCCCCGGGTGGTCCCGGCCCCGCCCGCGACCACCCGGGCACCCCACCCGTACCCGTCCGGGCACCCGCCCGGACCCGTCCGGGACCCCTGCCCGGACCTGTCCGGGAACCCCGGGACGCCACCCCCGGGCCCCCGGACCCCCGGAAGCACCAGCCAGGAACCACGAGGTGACCTGACGTGAATCTCGCCTTCGTCGAGAGCCCGGTCCAGCTCCTGAACACCCTGGAGTGGGCCCATGCCGAAGGGGCGTCCCCCGACGCCCTGACCGTGGTCGTGCTGTCGCCCACCGACCCCATGTCGCGCGGCCAGCTCCGCCGGACCGCCGAACTGGCCCGCGACGAGGGGTACACCGTCCGCTGGCAGGAGGCCCGCGGCGGCGCGTCCGCCCCGCTGCGGACGGTCCGCGACCTCGGCCCGCTGCTGCGCCGCGCCGACCGGATCGTCATAGGGGACCCGTTCTCCCGCTACGTCCAGCTGCTGCTGACCCTCACCGGCGGCCGTGAGCTGACCGTCGTGGACGACGGCACGGCCACCATGGAGTTCGTCGAGCAGGCCGTCCGCGGCGAGCGGCTGGTGCGCTGGCACCGGCGCGGCGGGCGGCGCGGGCCGCGCGAGCTGGCGCTCGCGCCCGTCACCCGGGCGGCCCGCCGCCGCCTCGGCCCCTCCGCGGACCGCCCGGTCGAGGTGTTCACCTCCATGCCGGTCGACCCGGCGCCCGGGATCACCGTCCGGGCCAACGACTACGCCTGGACCCGCTCCCGGTTCGGGCCGCCCCGGATCACCCGGGGGGCCGACCTGGTCGGCACCTCCCTCGTGGAGACGGGCGTGGTGGAGCCCGAGCGGTACCTCGACGCGGTCGTGTCACTCACCCGGGCGCACGGGGCGACCCGGTATTTCGCGCACCGCCGGGAGAGCCCCGACAAGCTGCGCCGGCTGGCCGCCGCGACCGGACTGGAGGTGGTCCGGCCGGACCTGCCGCTGGAGCTGATCGCCCGCCGGGGGCCGATCGGGGAGGCCGTGCTGAGCTTCCCGTCGACCGTTCTGCACACCCTGCCGCTGGCCCTCGCGGGCACCGGCGTCACGGTCTCCGTCTGCGACATCGCCCCCGAGTGGCTGCGCGCCTCCGCCTCGCCCCGCGCCGAGGGCTTCCTCTCCGTCGTCACCGGATCGGCCCGGGGGGTGCACCGGCCCGCCGCGCCCGCTTGAAGAGCGGACCGGCCGCACTGAGCGGTGTGCTGCCGTCCGTATCCCGCGGCGCTGCCGTCCGTACCCTGAGACGGCGGAACCCCCTCCGATCCCTTGCCTGGCCGAAAAGTGTCCACCTGGTGAGACGAGCCAGTGAGTTTACCCACCGGGTGTCGCGAGCATGCCGCTCTGACCGGCTTTTCTTCCCCTATGAGGCTGATCTTTTGTTGATCGCACGGCAGTTGGCGGTCAAGGGGGCATAACCTTCACTGGGTGAACCAGTTGATGTCCCGCGAGTCCGAAGAAGCCGAACGACCCGGCCCCGGCGCCCCGGCCCACCCGGGCGCGGCACCGGGTGACGCCGTCCTGCCCGGTCGGCTGTCCGAGCCGCTGCGCGCGGAGCTCATCGCGTTCCGCCGCGATCTCCATATGCACCCCGAGCTGGGCAACCAGGAGTTCCGCACCACGGCGGCGATCAAGGCCCGCCTGGAGCAGGCCGGACTGCGGCCGCAGGTGCTCGCGATGGGCACCGGACTCGTCTGCGACATCGGCACCGACGCGCCCGAGGCGCAGGGCCGCCCCCTCTTCGCGCTCCGCGCCGACATCGACGCCCTGCCGATTCCGGACACCAAGACGGGGGTGCCCTACCGCTCCACCGTCCCCGACCGGGCGCACGCCTGCGGCCACGACGTCCACACCACCGCCGTCCTCGGCGCCGGCCTGGTCCTCGCCGACCTGGACCGGCAGGGGCTGCTGACCCAGCCGGTGCGGCTGATCTTCCAGCCCGCCGAGGAGGTCCTGCCGGGCGGCGCCGCCGACGCGGTCGACTGCGGTGTGCTGGACGGCGTCGGCAAGATCGTGGCCGTGCACTGCGACCCCAAGGTCGACGCGGGCTCCATCGGACTGCGGCCCGGCCCGATCACCTCCGCCTGCGACCGGCTTGAGGTCACCCTCGACGGCCCCGGCGGCCACACCGCCCGCCCGCATCTGACCACCGACCTGGTCACCGCCGCCGCCAAGGTCGCCACCGAGGTCCCCGCCCTGCTGGCCCGCCGCGTCGACGCCCGCTCCGGGCTCGCCGTCACCTGGGGCCGGATCTCCTCCGGCCACGCGCCCAATGTCATCCCCCAGCACGCCGAACTCTCCGGGACCGTGCGCTGCCTGGACCTGGCGGCCTGGCGCGAGGCCCCGGACCTGGTGCACGCGGCGATCGACGAGATCGCCACCCTGCACCGCGCCAAGTCCCAGATCGACTACATCCGCGGCGTCCCGCCGGTCGTCAACGACCCCGGCGTCACCGAACTGCTGCGCGACGCGCACGCCGCGCGGCGCGGACCGTATGCGATCGAGGACACCGAGCAGAGCCTCGGCGGCGAGGACTTCTCCTGGTACCTGGAGCACGTCCCGGGCGCGATGGCCCGGCTCGGCGTCCGCGTCCCGGGCGACACCGTCCGCCGCGATCTGCACCGCGGGGACTTCGACGTGGACGAGGAGTCCATCACCGCGGGCGTCGAACTCTTCACCGCCGCCGCCCTGCTGGACGGCATGGCGGGCGGCTGAACACCCCCGGCGGGGCCCGGCCCGGACTCCGCGCGGTACGGGTTCCGGGGCGTCCGCCGGACACAGGACGCCCGCCACCGTCCCACCCGCCGCCCGCTGTCACCGGGTAGCGGCCCGGCGACACGCCGGAGCCGTACGGGAAGCGCCACGGGCCCGGCACGCCGTGCCGGGCCCGTGGCTTGTTCGCGACGATCCGATAACGACTGATGAACGGGTCTTTAACTGACATCTACGCGCGTTACGATCGCCGCGAACCCAGCGCCGGAAGTGGCGCTTTCGGTCAGGTTTAAAGGAGCCTCCCAGTGCGCCGGATCACCAGGATCGCCACCGTGGGCATCGCGTCCACGGCTCTCGCACTGTCTGTCACCGCGTGTGGCAGCGACTCGTCCTCCGGCTCGTCGAGCTCGGACGACAAGGGCGGCAAGGCCGCCATCGCCTACGACATCGGCGGCCGCGGCGACCAGTCGTTCAACGACGCCGCCTACGCCGGTCTCGAGAAGGCCGAGAAGGAACTCGACGTCGACGGCACCGAGGCGGAGCCCAGCGAAGGCGAGGGCGACCCGGACAAGGTCCAGCGCCTGACCTCGCTCGCCCGTGCCGGCAACAACCCGGTGATCGGTGTCGGCTTCGCCTACGCCCCGGCCATCGCCGAGGTCGCCCCGAAGTTCAAGGACACCACCTTCGGCCTCATCGACGACACGTCGAAGACCGGCCCGAACATCGCCAACCTGGTGTTCAACGAGGAGCAGGGTTCCTACCTCGCCGGCGTCGCCGCCGCCAAGGTGACCAAGTCCAACACGGTCGGCTTCATCGGCGGTGTCGAGACCCCGCTGATCAAGAAGTTCGAGGCGGGCTTCGTCCAGGGCGTCAAGGACACCAACAAGAACGTCAACGTCAAGGTCCAGTACCTGACGCAGCCGCCGGACTTCGGTGGCTTCTCCAAGCCCGACCTCGGCAAGGCCGCCGCGCAGGGCCAGCTCGACGCCGGCGCCGACGTGATCTACTCCGCCGCCGGTCTCGCGGGCGCGGGTGCCATCGAGGCGACCTCCAAGGCCGGCAAGTGGGCCATCGGCGTCGACTCCGACCAGTACAACCAGGAGGGTCTGGCCGCCTACAAGGACCAGATCCTGACCTCGGTGACCAAGAACATCTCGGGCGCCGTGTTCAACCTGATCAAGTCGGTCCAGGACGGCAAGCCGCAGACCGGTGAGATCCGCTACGGGCTGGAGGACGACGGTGTCGCCCTGTCCCGCTCGAACCCGGCCTTCACCGAGATGACCGATGTCATCTCCGCCGTCGACAAGGCCAAGGCCGACATCATCGCCGGCACGATCAAGGTCAAGACGGCTCCGTAACCGCCGAGGCCCGCTCGTCGGATCCGTCCGGCCCCTCCCGGGCCGGACGGTCCGGTACCCGGGGCCCGCGGCGGCGGTCAGCCGCCCCGCGGGCCCCGGACCAGAGCCATGGCCATCGGTTTTTGCTATTCGGCATCGCTACGCGCGTAGAACCCTCTCCGGCGCGATAACTTCGCCCCGCCCCCTGCCCGCCCAGCCCGCTTTGCCGTCCCCCCACCGCCCGCAGGCGCCCGCCCTGCCCTCCCGCCCGGCCCTGTCCCGCCAAGGAGAGTGCGTCATCAACGCGTCCAGTCCGTCAAAGTCGCCGGCTGCTGCCGCCGTCGAACTGCACGGCATCACCAAGCGATTCCCCGGCGTCGTCGCCAACCACGACATCGACATCACCATCCGCAAGGGCACCGTGCACGCCCTGGTGGGGGAGAACGGTGCCGGCAAGTCGACCCTGATGAAGATCCTCTACGGCATGCAGAAGCCGGACGAGGGCACCATCACCGTCGACGGTGAGCAGGTCACCTTCTCCAGCCCGTCCGACGCCATCGCGCGCGGGATCGGCATGGTCCACCAGCACTTCATGCTGGCCGACAACCTCACCGTGCTGGAGAACGTCGTCCTCGGCGGCGAGAAGCTGTACGGCATCGGCGCCGGAGCCCGCAAGAAGATCAAGGAGATCTCCGACGCCTACGGGCTGGGCGTCCGCCCCGACGCCATGGTGGAGACCCTCGGCGTCGCCGACCGCCAGCGCGTCGAGATCCTCAAGGTCCTCTACCGCGGCGCCCGCACCCTGATCCTCGACGAGCCCACCGCGGTCCTCGTCCCGCAGGAGGTCGACGCCCTCTTCGCCAACCTGCGCGAGCTCAAGGCCGAGGGCCTGACCGTCATCTTCATCTCGCACAAACTGGGTGAGGTCCTGTCGGTCGCCGACGACATCACCGTCATCCGCCGCGGCACCACCGTGGGCACGGCGGACCCGAGGACCACCACCACCAAGCAGCTCGCCGAGCTGATGGTCGGCAGCGAACTCCCCTCGCCGGAGACCCGCGAGTCCACCGTCACCGACGTCGCGATGCTGGACGTCACCGGCCTGACCCTCACCGAGACCGACCCCGACGGCATCGTCCGCGAGGTCCTCGCCGGAATCGACTTCACCATCCACAAGGGCGAGGTCATGGGCATCGCCGGTGTCGAGGGGAACGGCCAGACCGAGCTGATCGAGGCCCTGATCGGCCTGCGCGACCCCGACGGCGGCACCATCTCCCTCGACGGCGCCGACATCTCGCACGCGCCCACCCGCAAGCGGCGCGAGCGCGGCATCGGCTACATCCCCGAGGACCGCCACCGCCACGGGCTCCTGCTGGAGTCCCCGCTGTGGGAGAACCGCATCCTCGGCCATGTCACCGAGGCCCCCAACAGCCGCAAGGGCGTCCTCGACCTCAAGGCCGCCCGCAAGGACACCGAGCGCATCGTCCGCGAGTACGACGTGCGCACGCCCGGCATCGAGGTCACCGCGGCCTCCCTCTCCGGCGGCAACCAGCAGAAGCTGATCGTCGGCCGCGAGATGAGCCACGCGCCCAAGCTGCTCATCGCCGCCCACCCCACGCGCGGCGTGGACGTCGGCGCGCAGGCGCAGATCTGGGACCAGATCCGCGAGGCCCGCCGCGAGGGACTGGCCGTGCTGCTGATCTCCGCCGACCTGGACGAGCTCATCGGGCTCTCCGACACCCTGCGGGTGATGTACCGCGGCCGCCTGGTCGCCGACGCCGACCCCGCCACCATCACCCCCGAGGAGCTGGGCTCGGCCATGACCGGCGCCGCCACCGGACACCTCGAAGCACCCGAGACGCCGCAGGACGGCACCGCGCCGCAGGACGGCACCGCGCCGCAGAACGGCACGACGACGCCGCAGGACGGCACGACGCCCAGGAACGGTGAGGGCCGATGAAGAAGTTCGACAAGGACCGGCTGGTCCTGGGCCTCGCCGGCCCGGTGCTCGCCCTGGTCGTGGCCTTCCTGCTCACCTCGGTGGTGCTGGTCCTCTCCGGCCTCAGCGCCTTCGAGCCGTACCAGCTCATGATCGAGCAGGTCGAGTTCACCGATGTGCAGGTCCTCATCCTGAACCAGACCGGCATCTACTACCTCGCCGCTCTCGCCGTCGCCGTCGGCTTCCGGATGAACCTCTTCAACATCGGCGTCGACGGGCAGTACCGCCTGGCGGTCATGCTCGCCGCCGTCGTCGGCGCCTCCGTGGACCTGCCCGGTCCGCTGCACATCCTGCTGATCGTGCTCACCGCCATGTTCGTCGGCGCCATGTGGGCCGGCATCGCGGGCATCCTCAAGACCACCCGCGGGGTCAGCGAGGTCGTCTCCACGATCATGCTGAACGCCATCGCGACCAGCCTGATCGCCTGGATGATCCTCCCCGCCAACCTCGGCGAGCAGGTGGCCGGCTCCAACGAGCTGACCACCGGCGAGATCCCCGAGTCCGGCTGGTTCCCGGGCCTCGAACTCGACGGCGGCACCATCTACGGCTTCACCTTCGTCGCCTTCGCGCTCGGCATCGTCTACTGGTTCGTCCTCAACCGCACCCGCTTCGGCTTCGACCTGCGCGCCACCGGCGCCAGCCAGTCCGCCGCCCAGGCGAGCGGCGTCGACGCCAAGAAGATGGTGCTCACCGCCATGCTGATCTCGGGCGCCGTCGCGGGCCTGGCCGGTATGCCGATGCTGCTGGGCCAGACCCACACCTACAGCCTGAGCTTCCCGACCGGCGTCGGCTTCACCGCCATCACCATCGCGCTGCTCGGCCGCAACAACCCGGTCGGCATCTTCTTCGCCGCCCTCCTCATCGCCTTCCTGGACAAGACGGCGGAGGGCCTCGGCATCGCCGGCTACCCCCGGGAGATCGCCCTCATCATGCAGGGCCTGATCGTGATCTCGGTCGTCGTGTCCTACGAACTCGTCCGCCAGTACGGGCTCCGCCGCCAGCAGCAGAAGGTCGGCGAGGAACTCGCCGCGCAGGCCCGCAAGAACAAGGAGGTGGCAGCGGCATGACGGAGAGCACGAGCACGGTCTCGATGGCGAGCACCGCGCCCAAGAAGGGCGGCGGCCGCCGCAAGCTGTCCCTGCCCGTCATCCTCCTGATCATCGCCGCGGGGCTGCTGCTGTTCTCGCTGGTCCGCATGATCAGCGGCGCCGACGACCTCACGTCGACCGGCCAGGTCTCCGGCGCCCTTCAGCTCGCCGTCCCGATCGGCCTCGCCGGTCTCGGCGGCCTCTGGGCCGAGCGCGCGGGCGTCATCAACATCGGCCTCGAAGGCATGATGATCCTCGGCACCTGGTTCGGCGCCTGGGCGGGCTACCAGTGGGGCCCCTGGACCGGTGTCCTCGTCGGCATCGCCGGCGGCGCGGTCGGCGGTCTGCTGCACGCGGTGATGACGGTGACGTTCAACGTCAACCACATCGTCTCGGGTGTGGCCGTCACCATCCTGGCCACCGGCCTGACCCGGTACATGTCCAACTTCACCTTCGCCGAGGCGGACGGCGGCTCCTCCAAGCAGTCCCCGCGCATCGAGCAGATCGACCGGATCACCATTCCAGGACTCTCCGACTGGCTGGCCGACCTCCAGGGCAAGCACTGGTTCTTCGTCTCCGACCTGGCCGGTGTGCTGGGCGGTCTGGTGACCAACCTGTCCCTGCTGACCGTGGTCGCCCTGCTGCTGATCCCCGGCACCTGGTGGGTGCTGTGGCGGACCTCCTTCGGTCTGCGCCTGCGCTCCTGCGGCGAGAACCCGATCGCCGCCGAGTCCCTGGGCGTCAACGTCTACAAGTACAAGTACATCGCCGTGATCGTCTCCGGCGCCCTGGCCGGCCTCGGCGGCGCGTTCCTCGCGATCGTCTCCACCGGTATCTACCAGGAGGGCCAGACCGGCGGCCGCGGCTACATCGGTCTCGCCGCGATGATCTTCGGCAACTGGATGCCGGGCGGCATGGCGCTGGGCGCGGGCCTCTTCGGCTTCACCGACAGCCTCAAGCTGCGCGGCGGCGCGGTGAACGTCCACGCGATGCTGCTGCTCCTCGCGATCCTGCTGGTGATCGCGGTCGTCTGGCAGCTCTACAAGAAGAAGTACCTCTCGGCCGTGATCGCGGGCGCCTTCTCGGCCCTGCTGTTCACCTGGTACGCGCTCACCGACGTGCTGCCCAGCCAGTTCGTGGACGCCGCGCCGTACGTCACCACGCTGCTGGTCCTCGCGCTCTCCGCGCAACGGCTGCGGATGCCCAAGGCGAACGGCATGCCGTACCGCAAGGGCCAGGGCAAATGACGGCTCGGGCCGTCGAGACCGCCGACTGGGACGCCCTGCGGGAGCGGGCGCGTGAGGCCATGTCCCACGCGTACGCGCCGTACTCGGGCTACCCGGTCGGGGTCGCCGCCCTCGTCGACGACGGCCGGGTGGTCACCGGCTGCAACGTCGAGAACGCCTCGTACGGACTGAGCCTGTGCGCCGAGTGCGGGCTCGTCTCGCAGCTCCAGGCGACGGGCGGCGGGCGGCTGACGCACTTCGCCTGCGTGGACGGCCGGGGCGAGGTCCTGGTGCCGTGCGGACGGTGCCGGCAGCTGCTGCACGAGTTCGGCGGGCCGGACCTGCTGCTGGACACCCCGGCGGGGATCCTGCCGCTGTCCGCGATGCTGCCGCAGGCCTTCGGCCCGGGGCACCTGGGCTGAGGCCACATGGGTCCGGGGCACGTGGCTCCGGGCCACATGGGCTCGGGCCACACGTGCCGGCGCCACACGGCTTCGGGGCACACGGCTTTCGGGACACATGGCTCCGGGCCACACGTGCCGGCGCCACACCGCTTCGGGACACATGTGCCCGGAGCCCATGGGCTCGGCCCGGACCGTTCCGGGCCACCCCGCGGCCCTTCCGCTCCGGTGGGAGGGCCGCTCCCATACCCTTGCTCTATGCGCGTAGAGCCTCCCTCTGCGCGGTGAGCCACCACTGGAGGACATGCCATGGACGTCATCTCCGTCATCCGCACCAAGCGGGACCGCGGCGAACTGAGCGGCGAGCAGATCGACTGGGTCATCGACGCCTACACCCGCGGCGCGGTCGCCGACGAGCAGATGTCCGCCCTCGCCATGGCGATCCTGCTCAACGGCATGAACCGCACGGAGATCGCCCGCTGGACCGCCGCCATGATCGCCTCCGGCGAGCGCATGGACTTCTCCTCGCTCTCCCGCCCGACCGCCGACAAGCACTCCACCGGCGGCGTCGGCGACAAGATCACCCTGCCGCTCGCCCCGCTGGTCGCCGCCTGCGGCGCCGCCGTCCCGCAGCTCTCCGGCCGCGGCCTCGGCCACACCGGCGGCACCCTCGACAAGCTGGAGTCCATCCCCGGCTGGCGCGCCCTGCTCTCCAACGAGGAGATGCTGAACGTCCTGGACACCACCGGCGCCGTCATCTGCGCCGCGGGCGACGGCCTGGCCCCCGCCGACAAGAAGCTCTACGCCCTGCGCGACGTCACCGGCACCGTCGAGGCCATCCCGCTGATCGCCTCCTCGATCATGTCCAAGAAGATCGCCGAGGGCACCGGCTCCCTCGTCCTCGACGTCAAGGTCGGCACCGGCGCCTTCATGAAGAACATCGAGGACGCCCGCGAACTGGCCGCCACCATGGTCGGCCTCGGCACCGACAGCGGGGTGCGCACCGTCGCCCTGCTCACCGACATGTCCACCCCGCTCGGCCTCACCGCGGGCAACGCCCTGGAGGTCCGCGAGTCCGTCGAGGTCCTGGCCGGCGGCGGCCCCGCCGACGTCGTCGAGCTGACCCTCGCCCTCGCCCGGGAGATGCTCGACGCGGCCGGCATCAAGGACGCCGACCCCGCCAAGGCGCTGGCCGACGGCTCCGCCATGGACGTCTGGCGCCGGATGATCGCGGCCCAGGGCGGCGACCCGGACGCGGCCCTGCCCGTCGCCCGCGAGCAGCACGTCGTCACCGCGCCGTCCTCCGGTGTGCTGACCCGCCTCGACGCCTACGGCGTCGGCATCGCCGCCTGGCGCCTCGGCGCGGGCCGCGCCCGCAAGGAGGACCCGGTGCAGGCCGGCGCGGGCGTCGAGCTCCACGCCAAGCCGGGCGACACCGTCACCGAGGGCCAGCCCCTGCTGACCCTGCACACGGACACTCCGGAGAAGTTCGGCTACGCCCTCGACGCCCTGGGCTCCGCGTACGACATCGCCCCGGCGGGCACGGCGTACGAGGCGCGGCCGGTCGTGCTGGAGCGCATCGCCTGACCCGGGGACGCCCCCTCGGGTGACCGGCCGCCGATGACTTCCCGCCCGGCGGCCGGTCACCCCCATGTGGACGCCGAGCAGCCGATCGTCATGCGCATCACCGGGGGACTGGCCCCGGGCGATGCGCCACGCCTGTGCGAGGAACTGACCGGGAGGTTCCGTGAACGCCTCCGGGACGACGGGCCCGCCGGACCCGACGCCCCACCCGACGCGGCGGGGGAGCCGGTGCCCGGGCCCGCGCCGGTCCTGGTCGACGTCGCCGGGCTGACCCGCGCCGACCTCGCGGCCGTCGAGGTGCTCACCCGGCTCCAGCTCACCGCCCGCCGCCACGGCACCCGCGTCCACCTCACCGGCGCCGGGGCCGAACTCCGCCTTCTGCTGGGCCTCATGGGCCTGACCGGCCCGGCGGGCCTCGGCGAGATCGCCCGCGCGGGGCCCCCGCAGTGAGCGGGCCTGCCGCCGGCCCGGAGACGACTACCCCGCGACCGGCGACCCGTCCTTGTCCAGGGCGTCCGGCAGGTCGAAGAGCGGGAACCAGCGCTTGGTGTCGAGGAAGAAGTCCATCCCGCCGACCTTGCCGTCCCGCAGCTCCAGGACGATCAGGGCCCACGGCTCGTACCCCTCGCCGTCCTGGCGGGGGTGGTAGTGGGCGAAGGCCGGGACGCCGTTGGCGACGGTGGGGACCAGTCGGGAGCCGCGGCAGACCTCGCCGACGCCCAGCATCCAGCCGGTGATGTCGTCGTGGCCGCGCAGCCAGAGGTCGTACGGCGGCATGGACATCGTGGCGTCCTCGTGGAGGAGCGCGGTCAGGGCCTTCATGTCGTAGCCCTCGAACGCGGCCACATAGCGGTTCAGCAGCTCCTGCTGCTCCTCGTCGAGCGGATCGGCCGCGTCCGCCGTGCCCGGCCGGTGATCGGCGAGGGTGGCCCGGGCGCGCTGGAGGGCGCTGTTGACCGAGGCGACCGTGGTGTCCAGCAGTTCGGCGACCTCGCTCGCCTTCCAGGCCAGCACCTCCCGCAGGATCAGCACCGCCCGCTGCTTGGGCGGCAGATGCTGGAGGGCCGCCATGAAGGCCAGCCGGATCGACTCCCCCTCCACCGCCGTCTCCGCCGGGTCCGCCACCGACGGCAGCACCCGCCCGTCCGGCACCGGCTCCAGCCAGGTGATCTCCGGACGGGCGTTGAGCTGTGCCTGCGCGACCGGGGTGGGGCCGGACAGGTCCATCGGGCGGGCCCGCCGGCCCGCCGCGTTCAGCATGTCGAGGCAGACGTTGGTCGCGATGCGGTACAGCCAGGAGCGCAGCGAGGAGCGGCCCTCGAAGGTGTCGATGCTGCGCCAGGCGCGGACCATCGTGTCCTGCACGGCGTCCTCGGCCTCGAAGGACGAACCCAGCATCCGGTAGCAGTAGCCGGTCAGCTCCCGGCGGTGCTGCTCCAGTCTGGAATCCAGGTCCCGCGTCGTCGCGAGGTCACTCATCGGTCCACCCCTGTCACCCGTCTGTCACATCGGCACCGGTCCCGGGGAACCTACAGGAGGGCACCGACAGCGCGGGTCAGGTTCCGGGCTTGCGCCCGTACACGTACACGTCGTCGCCGTTCTTCAACAGGTTCCAGTATGCCTTCGCGTCGGCGGGCCGCATATTGACGCAGCCCCCGGAGCCCGGCGGGTTCCACATGGACTTCGTGGTGGAGTGGAAGGCCTGTCCGCCGTCGAAGAACTGCGAGTAGGGCATCCGCACGTTGTAGAGCGTCGACCAGTGGTTGATGCTGCGCCAGTAGATCTTCTTGGCGCCGGTACGGGTCTCCGTGCCGTCCTTGCCGGTGCGCACCGGGACCGGGCCGAACTTCAGCTTCTTGCCGTCCTGGATCCAGCTCAGCTGGCGCGTGAGGTCGACGCAGGCGATACGGCCCTTGTTCGTCGGGCACTTGCCGGCCTTGTTCGGGTTCTTCCCGGCCGCCTTCTGCTCGTTCATCGTGTTCATCGTGCGCCAGGTCAGCGGGCCCGCGTAGCCGATGGTCGGCGTGATGCCGTGCTTGGACTGGAAGGCGCGGATGGCCTTGCAGTCGGCCGACGACTGCTTTCCGTCGACCGGACGGCCGAGGAACTTCTCCACCTGCTTCTGGTGCGGTCCCGTCGACGTCGTACAGGACGCCGCCTGGGCGGTCCCGCTGCCGAGGACGGCGGTCAGCGGTACCAGCAGCCCCGTGAGCCCCAGCACCACACCCGTACGTCCCGATATGCCCCTCATGTTCCCCAACTCCCCTTTGATTGACTTCCGGTTGGGAGGTCCTGCCGGTTGAGACACCTTAGAGGCGGTATCAGTTGCACGGACAGAACACGAATCTGGCACGTGCGGAACCGTTACCCGGGAGAAAGGGGCCGGGAGGGGGCCGGCCCCCGCGGTCAGGCCGTCGCGAGGCGGCGGTCGTGCGCGCGGGCGGCGTGCGTCCCGTAGAGGGTGATCGAGACGACGCCCAGTACCGCGAGCAGCCCCAGCGCCACCGTCCCGGCCCAGCCGCCCGCGTGGAAGGCGACCGCGCCCAGCGTGCCGCCCGCGCTGCTGCCCAGGTAGTACGCGGACTGGTAGAGCGCCGACGCCTGCGCGCGGCCGGTCTTCGCGGTCCGGCTGACCGAGGAGGAGGCGACCGCGTGGCCCGCGAAGAAGCCGGCCGTGATCAGCACCAGACCGGCGAGGACCGAGGGGAGGGAGTCCGCCAGGGAGAGCAGCAGCCCGGCGGCCGTCGTCGTCACCGCGAGGTACAGCGCGCCGCGCCGCCCGAGCCGGCCGACCAGCCGCCCGGCCGCCGCCGAGGAGACCGTGCCCACCAGGTACACCAGGAAGACCGAGCCGATCACACCCTGCGGCAGGCTGAACGGCGCCTCCACCAGCCGGTAGCCGATCACCGTGTAGACCGCGCCGAACACCGTCATGAACAGCGCGCCGATCGCGTACAGCCGCAGCAGCAGGGGGTCGGCGAGGTGGCCGCGGACCGTGCGGGCCAGCGCCCGCGGGTTCAGCGTGCCGGGGGTGAAGTGACGTGCCTTCGGCAGCAGGACGCGGAACACCAGCGCGCAGACCAGGGCCAGCACGCCGACCGCCGCCAGCGCCCAGCGCCAGCCGCCGAGCTGCGCGACCCAGCCGGTCACGATGCGGCCGCTCATCCCGCCGATGCTGTTGCCCGCCACGAACAGGCCGATCGCCGCGACCAGCGCCTTCGGGCGCACCTCCTCCGCGAGGTACGCCATCGCGGAGGCGGGCAGCCCGGCGAGGGCCGCGCCCTGCACGGCGCGCAGCGCCACCAGCGACTCCAAGTTCGGCGCGAAGGGCACCAGCAGGCCGACCGCCACGGCCACGGCGAGGGAGACGTGCATCATCCGGGTCCGGCCGACGCGCTCGGAGAGGGCGCTCATCGGGAGGACGAAGAGGGCCAGGGCGCCGGTCGCCGCCGAGACCGTCCAGCTCGCCGCGGACGCGGTCACGCCGAAACCGGCGGAGACGGCGGGCAGCAGGGCCTGCGTCGAGTAGAGGAGGGCGAAGGTCGCCAGACCGGCGGCGAACAGGGCCAGGTTGAGGCGCCGGTAGGCCGGGGTGCCGGGGGCGAGGCGCGTGTCGGCGGGGCCGGCGGGCTCGGCGGGGAGCTGGGGTGCGGAAGGGGACGGCGGGACGGCGTCCACGGTGGTGGACGCCTTGGTACTGGCGGAAGGCATACCCCGAAGGTAGGCACGGCTTTTTCATGCGTCCAATGCATGGAATGGCCATAATCGTTCCCATGGTGCATGAGCGCAGTTCAGGGCCACGGCTGTCACCGGGCAGTTACGAAGAAGACATCGCGATGCAGCTCGCGCCGCGGCTCGCGTACTTCGTGGGCGTCGCCCGGCAGGAGCATGTGACCCGCGCCGCACAGGAGATGGGCGTCCCGCAGTCGACCCTCTCCCGGGCGATGGTCCGGCTGGAGGAGGACCTCGGGGTGACGCTCTTCGCGCGCCGGGGGCGCACGGTCTCGCTGACACCGGCGGGGCGCGCGTTCCTCGCCTCGGCGGAACGGGCCCTCGCGGAGGTGGAACGCGCGGCGGAGTCGGTGCGGGCGGACGCGGACCCGGCGGCGGGGAAGGTCGCGTTCGGGTTCCTGCACACGATGGGGTCGGAGACGGTGCCGTCGCTGATCCGTGCTTTTCGGGCAGACCATCCGCGCATCCGGTTCACGCTGGTGCAGAACTACGGCGAGGCGATGATCGAGCGGCTGCGGGCGGGGGACCTGGACCTGTGCCTCACCTCGCCGGTGCCGGACGCGCCGGACCTGGTGGCGCGGCGGCTCGACGAGCAGCGGCTGCGGCTGGTCGTCCCGGACGACCACCGCCTGGCCTCGCGCAAGCGGGTGCGGCTGGCGGAGGCGGCGGAGGAGACCTTCGTGACGCTGGAACCGGGGTACGGGCTGCGGCGGATCACGGACGACCTGTGCGCGCAGGCGGGGTTCGTGCCGCGGGTCGCCTTCGAGGGGGAGGAGGCGGAGACGCTGCGGGGGCTGGTGGCGGCGGGACTGGGGGTGGCGCTGCTGCCGCCGCCGGCGGTGGCGCGGCCGGGGGTGGTGGAGCTGACGGTCACGGCGCCGAGGGCGGTACGGGAGATCGGGGTGGCGTGGCTGGACGGGCACCCGGACACGCCGCCGGTGGCGGCGTTCAAGCGGTTTCTGCTGTCGCGGCGGGGGGCGTTGCTGTAGCCGCGTGCGCGTTGTGGTGGGGCGTTGCTTGCGTGCGGCGCTGTGGTGGGGGGCGTTGCTTGTGCGGGGCCCGGTCCGGGAGGCTGGTCTCGTGGCCCCTCCGGGGCTCATGCACGGGACGCGCGGCCTGCCCACCCGGCTTCCGGGCCACGCCGCACGTCCCGTACACGACCCCTGCACGGCCCCGGCCTCCCCACCATGGCTGAGCTGCGCCGCTACGCCCGGGAGGGGGCACGGGCAACGGCCGGCCGATGGCCGAGGTCGGAGGGCGGCGGGAGGGGCGTGGGGGCGGAGGAGGGGGGTGAGCGGACGTAAAGCGACGCAGCTCGCGCGGAGCGCGGTGAGTGCGGTGAGTAAAGCAGTCCGCGATCCCCCGTCCGGAGTTCCCGCGCCCCGGCACCCACCACCGGCCCTGGGCCCGCCACCGACCCCTGGCCCGCCCGCCCCGGGGCGGGCCTAGCGCCAGCGGCCGAAGCCCGCGGAGAGCGGCATGCGCAGCCCCAGCGGCGGCGGAGCCGCCAGCGCGTCGGCGACCGGGCGGGCGTAGCGGCGGGTGAAGAGGGAGCCGAGGACGAAGTCCGCGGAGAGGGCCAGGACTTCGTCCTGGTACTGCCGCAACCCGTGCCCGTCCGCGTGGACTTCGAAGCGGCACACGTCCCGGTTGGTCTTCTTGGCGCGGGCCGCGAGGCGGTAGGAGAGTTCCGGGTCGGTCGCCCGGTCGTTGGTGCCGTGGACGATCAGGACCAGGCGGCCCGTGAGTTGGGCCACCGGTTCCGGCGCGGCCGAGGGGTCCTCCGCCGGCAGCCAGGGCGCGAGGGCCAGGACGGAGGTCACCGCCGGGTGCCCCGCCGCGCGCAGGGCCGCCCGGCCGCCCATGCCGTGGCCCGCGAGGCAGACCGGCACATCGCCGTAACGGCGTACCACCTCCTCCGCCGCCCAGCTCGCGTCCGCGGCGAGCCGGGCCTCGGTGCCGTTCCAGCCCCGGCTGCGGTAGCGCACCCGGTGCACGAGCAGCCCCTCCGCGCGCCCCGCGCGGGCGAGGGTGCGGCCGAGCGGGAGGACCGACGCGGAGGAGAATGCCGAGGGACGCCGCTCGGACTCGGCCTCGCCGTTCGGGAGGAGGAGGACGACACCGCCCACCGGCGTCTGCTCCGGGAGGCGGACGGCGACGTCGCCGAGGCGGGCCTGTGCCGGGACGCGGCCGGTGCCCGGGGACTCGTCGACTGCTCTGTCACTGCGGGCTGTTGCCTGTCCCCACCACCGGGGCAGTGCGCGGTGTGCCATGGGCCAACAGTCTCAGAAGGCCAGGTGTACGCCACCCGTACGCGCGGTCACTGTTACGTATCGACGCTGCACGATCTACGCGCGTAGGCGTTAGAGTGCGGAGATGACGAGCCAGAGCCCTGATTCACCCACCGGAGACCAGATCCGCCGCGCGCCCAAGGTGCTCCTCCACGACCATCTGGACGGCGGTCTGCGCCCGGGCACGATCGTCGACCTCGCCCGGGAGACCGGCTACGAGGCACTGCCCGAGACCGAGCCCGACAAGCTGGGCATCTGGTTCCGCGAGGCGGCCGACTCCGGTTCCCTGGAACGCTATCTGGAGACCTTCGCCCACACCTGCGCCGTCATGCAGACCCGCGACGCGCTGTTCCGGGTGGCCGCCGAGTGCGCGGAGGACCTGGCCGAGGACGGCGTCGTCTACGCCGAGGTCCGCTACGCCCCCGAGCAGCACCTGGAGGCCGGGCTGACCCTGGAGGAGGTCGTCGAGGCGGTCAACGAGGGCTTCCGGGAGGGCGAGCGGCGCGCGAAGGAGAGCGGCCACCGCATCCGCGTCGGCGCGCTGCTCACCGCGATGCGGCACGCGGCCCGGGCGCTGGAGATCGCCGAACTGGCCAACCGCTACCGGGACTCGGGCGTCGTCGGCTTCGACATCGCGGGCGCGGAGGCCGGCTTCCCGCCCACCCGCCACCTGGACGCCTTCGAGTACCTCAAGCGCGAGAACAACCACTTCACCATCCACGCGGGCGAGGCCTTCGGCCTGCCGTCCATCTGGCAGGCCCTCCAGTGGTGCGGCGCCGACCGCCTGGGCCACGGGGTGCGGATCATCGACGACATCGAGGTCGCCGAGGACGGCTCGGTCACCCTCGGCCGGCTCGCCTCCTACGTCCGCGACAAGCGCATCCCGCTGGAGATGTGCCCGACGTCCAACCTCCAGACCGGAGCGGCCGACTCGTACGCGGACCATCCGATCGGACTGCTGCGCAGGCTGCACTTCCGGACCACGGTCAACACCGACAACCGGCTGATGAGCGGCACCAGCATGAGCCGTGAATTCGAGCTGCTGTGTGAGACCTTCGGATACACGCTCGACGACATGCAGTGGTTCACCGTCAATGCGATGAAGTCCGCGTTCATTCCTTTCGATGAACGACTCGCGATGATCAATGACGTGATCAAGCCCGGTTACGCCGAGCTGAAGGCGGAGTGGCTGTTCCGATAGGCCCAGGTCAGGGGCGTGGGGAGCGTTCCGGCGCGAGGGTGGTGAAACGGCCGCGGAGATCGATCCGCGGCCGTTTCGCGGTGTTTGCGGGTCCTGTGGGAGGCTGACTAGCTTGCGGAGCCGCTCATATTTCCGTCCCCAAGGGATACGTCTGTGATGAAGCAGTCCGCAAAGACCCTCGGCGCCGCCGCTCTCGGTGCCGCGTTCGCCGCTGCCGCCGCCGGAACCGCCTCGGCCGCCCCCGCCCTCCCCGACGCCACGGGCCTGCTGGGCACCGTGGGCCAGGTCGCGCCGGTGCAGGAGGCCGCGTCCAAGCTGCCCGCCGGCGCTCCCCAGGCCCTGGCCGGCGGCCAGAACGCGCTCACCGGCGCCGTCACCACGCTGCCCGGCACCCTCCAGGAGACGGCCGGTGAGACGCTGTCCAGCGAGGACGCCGCGGCTCCCGTGCACGGCCTGATCGGCGGCCTGAAGACCGGCGAGCTGGGCGGCGGCCTGGTCCCCGGCGGTCTGACCAACTGACCCGAGCCGCCGTGCGGTACACCCGTGGGGCGCGCACCCGGTCCGGGTGCGCGCCCCACGGCGTCGCGAACGCCCTTGTGCCCGGGCCGCGTCCGGAACGTTTCCGCGGACAGCCGGACGGCCGCTGTGCCAGGATCCCGGCATGCGTGCCCTGACCGCCGCCGCGCCCCCGCTGCTCGCCGCCTGCCTGCTGCTGACCCTCCCGGGCTGCACGAGCGGGGCGAGCGCGCCCGCGGCGGCACGGGGGAGCGCGGACGCCGAGCCCCCGGCCGGGGGCGTCGCGGCGCCGCCCGGCGCGGAGCGCCTGGAGAAGGCGGCCCTGGCCGCCGACGACCTCCCCGGCTTCCAGGTCTCCGCCGACACCGCCCTCACCCCGGACGGCCGGCCCCGGGCGGACCGCGCGGCCTGCCGCCCGCTGGCCGAGGCGATGGGGGACCGGCCCGGCGACCGGGCCCGGCACAGCGTCCACCGCGGCCTCGGCTCCCTGGAACACCTCGGCCTCGCCGTCTCGGTGTCCCTCAGCTCCTACGAGCCGTCCGACGCGGCCGGGCTCACCCGCGGCATCCGGAGCGCCCTGGACGCCTGCGCCGGCGGTTTCGAGGCGTCGTTGGACGGCCGGACGGCCGCGTACGGACCGGTGCGGCGCACCGCGTACACCGTGCCCGGCGCCGACGAGACGGTCTCCTGGACCGCGCTCGCCCGGACCGGCGGCACCGAGACCGCGCTCCATCTGGTGGTGGTGCGGGAGGGGGCGGCCGTCGCCCGGTTCATGGCGCTCGACCTCGCGGGCCGGACCCCGCCGCGCGTCCCGCGGGAGGTCGCCGACGCACAGCTGGCGAAGCTCCTGCGGACCGTTTCCTCCTGAGCCCGCCCCGGCCGGGCGGGCCGGTGCGGTTCACCAGGCGGTGGCGGTGGAGCGGCCGGCCTTCCGCTCCGAGGGCAGCAGGATCCACAGCGCCGCGTAGAGCAGGAACTGCGGGCCGGGCAGCAGGCAGGACGCCAGGAAGATCACGCGCATCGTGGTCGCGGAGGTGCCGAAGCGCCGGGCGAGCCCCGCGCACACCCCGCCGAGTACGCGTCCCTGATCGGGGCGGACTATCGCGGCCATGGTGAACTCCTTCGAGTCGTGGTGCCGGGAACCTCCGTGTGCTCCCGGTATCTCCATGGTGGCCGCGCGAACGGGGAGGAAACGTCGCTCTACGGGGCGATCCCGACCCCGGGAATCGTCGGGGTCGGACTCAGGGGCCGCTCGTCCCTGAGCAGGGCACCGCGCTCCGCCCCCGGGCCCTCCCCGCGGTGGGTGGGCGCGGTGGAGCGGCCGGCCGTCCGGCGGCGCAGCCGGGCCCGGCCCGCGGGGACCACCGCCAGATGCGCCAGGGCGACGCCGGCGGTGTTCAGCAGCAGCGAGTCGATGTCCACGACCTGCCCCGGCACCCCGGTCTGCAGCAGCTCGATGCCCAGCGACAGCAGCGCCCCGGCCGCCACCGTCCGGGTCAGGGACCCCCAGGGGGAGACGCTGATCCGGCCGCCGGCCAGGGGCAGCAGCACCCCGAGCGGCGCGAGCAGGAGCAGCCCGCCGCCGATGTGCCGGGCGCCCGCCACGAGACCCAGCTCCAGGGAGGCCCGGATTCCGGCGAGCGGCTCCAGGTTCGCCGCGGTCACCCACAGCACGTCGCGCGGACGCAGAGTCAGCCAGGCGACGAGCAGCAGATGGGAGAGGAGGAGCACGAGCCCCGCCGTGCGGAAGCGGATGGCGGCACTGCCGCCGGGACCTTGACGCTGCACGCCCCCCAAGACGCGCACTCCTCGTGAAACGGTTCCGCACATTCCGCGGTGACCGTGCCCACATCGCTCAGGGGGCGTGCGCACGGGGGCGGGGCGCCCGGCCCGGGAAGGGTGCGGGAGCGGGTGAGGCGGCGCGGGGGCGGGTGCGCCGGGGCGCGCGGGTCAGGAGGCGCCCGGGGCCGGGGCGGGGAGCGGGCTGCGGGTCGGGACCACGTCCTCGGGACGCTCCTTGACCGAGGGCGGGCAGAGGTACGCGCGCGGCGCCCAGTCGCCCGGCCCGCCCAGCAGCAGCGCGCCGTTTCGGCCCGAGCGGGTCTCCACCAGGGTGCACACGAGCTGCGCCAGCCCCTCGGCCGGCAGGTCCTCGGGCGGGCGGCTGAGCCGCAGGGTGCCCTCCGGGTCCCCCTCCCGGGCGCCGCTGAGCACCAGCGGGCCGCGCAGATAGGTCATCAGGCCCGCCTCGTGCTCGGCCGTCGACGGGTCCTGCTGGAGCGCGTCGAGCAGGGTCTGCGCCGCGTGCAGCCGGCTGGCGGCAGCCTTGTCGTCCGGTGTCGCCGCCGTGCGCTCCACCGGCACCAGCTGGGTCGCGCACACCAGATACACGCGCAGCGGGATGCCGGTCCGCCCCGACTGCGGGGTCATGTCGTCGGCCGATACCTCGCAGGGCACCCGGGAGGGGGCCGGGCCCGCCTCCACGGGTACCTGCGTCGGCCGGATGCCGCAGCCCGCGAGGGCCAGCGCCCCGGCCAGGCCGAGCAGCGCCGCGGCGCGGGTTCGCCGCGCCCGGCCCGCCGGTCCGGTCCGGACCCGGGTCCCCGGGCGGTCGCGACTGACAGGGGGCGTCACCGTGCGTCGTCCTCTCCGTGTCCGCCGCCGGGGCCGGTGCGGGGGTCGTGGCCGTGGTCCGGGCCGGCGGGCGGGGTGGTGTCCCCGTCGCCGTTCGCCTCCGGGTCGTCGAGGGCGTCGGTGCCGTGCGGGAGGCGCAGCACGAAGACGGCGCCGTCGCCGTCGGGCGAGTTGGCGGCGGTGATGTCGCCGCCGTGGATGTGGGCGTTCTCCATGGCGATCGACAGGCCCAGTCCGCTGCCCTCGGACCGGGGCCGGGAGGCGCTCGCCTTGTAGAAGCGGTCGAAGACGTGCGGCAGCACCTCCTCGGGGATCCCGGGACCGTGGTCGCGCACCTCGATCACCAGCTCGTCCTCCTCCGGGCGGACCGAGACCCGCACCGGGGAGCCGCCGTGCTTCAGGGCGTTGCCGATCAGGTTGGCCAGGATCACGTCGAGCCGCCGCGGGTCCAGGCGCGCCATGATCCCGCGCTCGGCGTCCAGTTCGACGGCGTCCAGCCAGGCCCGGGCGTCGATGCAGGCGGTGACCTGGTCGGCGACGTCGACCGTGTCGAGGACCAGCCGGGCGGTGCCCGCGTCGAAGCGGGTGACCTCCATCAGGTTCTCCACCAGGTCGTACAGCCGGCGCGTCTCGCTCACCACCAGGTTCACCGCCGGGGCGATCATCGGGTCGAGCGAGTCCGCCTCGTCCTCCAGCACCTCGGTGACGGCGGTCAGCGCGGTCAGCGGGGTGCGCAGCTCATGGGACATGTCGGCCACGAACCGGCGGCTCGACTCGTCCCGGGCGCTCATGTAGGCGACCTTCTTCTCCAGCGAGGCCGCCGTCTTGTTGAACGTCCGTGACAGCTCGGCCAGTTCGTCCGTGCCGGAGACCCGCAGCCGGGTGTCGAGCTTGCCCTCGCCGAGCCGACGGGCCGCCTCGCCCAGCCGGTGGACGGGCTTGAGGACGGTGGTGGCGGCGGCCTGGGCGAGGAGGGCGGAACCTATCAGCGCGAGCAGCGTCGCGATCGCCAGCGACCAGCCCAGCGAGGCGAGGTCCTCGCGCTCCTGGTCCAGCGACTTCAGCAGATAGCCGGTCGGCCCGCCGCCCACGATCCGGGTCCCGCCGACCAGATAGGGCGCGCCGCCCCGCTCGATCCGCTGCCAGTACAGGTGGTACGGGGCCGCGTTGCCCGACCCCACCTCCTGCCGGTCGTCCACGGCGTCCTTCAGGGACTGCGGGACGTCCTCCACGGTGAACGCGTCCGGTTCGGACACCCCGGTGATGGGCTTGCCCGCCTCCCGCTCGCCGATCAGGACCACGCTGTAGTCGCCGCCGGACGCCATCTGCTCGGCGGTGCGCTGGAGTTCGTCCTGGGTGGGCACGGGCGGCAGGGTCGCGGCCCGGTTCTGCATCTCGCGCCGGAAGTCGTCGAGCGCGGCCTCCTGCGTCCGGGTCAGCACCGCCTCGCGGTTCAGCCAGTACGCGATACCGGACGCGGACACGGCGGCGGTCAGCGCGACCAGGGCGAAGACGACGACCAGCCGCAGCCGCAGACTGGTCAGCCGGAGCCGGGCGAGTATGCCGCGCCTGGCGCCCGCGCTCACCGCGGGCCCCCGGCCGTCGCGCGGCGCGCCCGGCCGGATGTGTGCGTGTGGGTCACTGCGGGACGTCCAGCCGGTAGCCGACACCGCGCACCGTGCGGATCAGGGTCGGCGAGGACGGCACGTCCTCCACCTTCGCCCGCAGCCGCTGCACACAGGCGTCCACCAGCCGGGAGTCGCCGAGGTAGTCGTGCTCCCAGACCAGGCGCAGCAACTGCTGCCGGGACAGCGCCTGTCCGGGCCGCCGGCTCAGCTCCAGCAGCAGGCGCAGCTCGGTCGGGGTGAGCTGGAGGTCGTCGCCGTTCTTGGTGACCGTCATCGCGGAGCGGTCGATGACCAGGGACCCGAAGGTCGCCGAGTCGGTCGACTCGCGCTCGCCGCGGCGCAGCACGGCGCGGATGCGCGCGTCCAGCACCCGGCCCTGGACCGGCTTGACGACGTAGTCGTCCGCACCGGACTCCAGGCCGACGACGACGTCGATGTCGTCGCTGCGCGCGGTCAGCAGGATGATCGGCAGCTGATCGGTGCGCCTGATGCGGCGGCACACCTCGAAGCCGTCGATCCCGGGCAGCATCACATCCAGCACGATCAGATCCGGTCGCTGCTCGCGCAGCAGTTGGAGGCCGTCCTCGCCCGTCGCCGCGGTGGCCACACGGTGGCCCTGGCGGGTCAGGGAGAGTTCGAGGGCCGTGCGGATGGCGTCGTCGTCCTCGATCAGCAACAGGAAAGGCACGGGCCCATTCTGGCCCATGGGCAGCGAGGGTTCGACTCCCGTGGAGCATCACCGGTTGCGGGGGCCTCTGTGACGTGCCTGTGACAGTCGGCGGACACCGCGATGAAAGTGGCCGGGCAAGCTTCTTGTCACACCGAACGAACGGACTCCACTCGACGGGGGGCGCGAGATGAACGCACTGCACAGCACCACCTCCAGCGCAGTTGTCACGCGTCTCCACGACGTCGCGCGGAGCACCGAGAAGTCCGGCGCCGTGACCGGACGGGGGTGCGTTCGCGGCGCCGGGCGCCAGCACAAGCCGCCGTTCATGGCGGTCGTGGACGCCGCCGCGGGGGGCGGCAGGGCCGCGTACGGAGAGGCCACGGGGGAGCGGACGTCTCCGTCGGAGGTGGAGTTCACCACCTACGTGCAGGAACGCCGCGCCTCTCTGTACGCGACCGCCTACCACCTGACCGGTGACCGCCACGAGGCCGAGGACCTGCTCCAGAGCGCGCTGTTCTCGACCTACCGGGCGTGGGACCGGATCAGCGACAAGGCGGCGGTCGGCGGATACCTCCGCCGCACGATGACCAACCTGCACATCAGCGCCTGGCGCCGGCGCAAGCTCAACGAGTACCCCACGGAGGAGCTGCCGGAGACGGCAGGCGACACCGACGCGATGCGGGGCACCGAGCTGCGCGCGGTCCTGTGGCAGGCGCTGGCCAGGCTGCCCGAACTCCAGCGGACGATGCTGGTCCTGCGCTACTACGAGGGCCGCACCGACCCGGAGATCGCGGACATCCTGGACATCAGTGTCGGCACGGTGAAGTCCAGCATCTGGCGCTCGCTCCGCCGGCTGCGCGAGGACGAGGTCCTCAGCTTCGGCCGTGACGAGGAGGAGTCCTTCGGCGAGCTGGTGGCCTGAGGGACGGGAAGAGACGTCCGCCGTCCCGGGGGGAGACGGCGGCAGCGGGGTCCACGGGGGACACGGGGACACCGCGCCACGGGGGAAACGGGGGGAACGGGGGATCACGGGGGAAGCACGGCCCGCCGCTTCGGGGGAAGCGGCGGGAGGGATCCACGGGGGAATCGCGGATCCACGGGGGAGAAGCGGGGTCGGACGGACCAGGGGGTTCCGTCCGGCCCCGCTTCCTTGTGCGCGGCACACGTGTGGGCGGCGCACATGTGCGTGGGGCCCGTGGGGCGAGGGCACATGTGCGCCGCGCCTATGTGCGGGCCGGATGTGTCCGCGCCAGACGTGTGCGGGCCGCACGTGTGCAGGAGGCACATATGCCTGGCGCCCGCCCCGTCAGGCCGTGAGCTTCGGCTTCGGCGGGGCGGGGGTGCGGCAGCGGCCGGCCGCCGCGTCCGCGAGCCGGCCCAGCGCCTCGTCCCGTCCGCAGGGGTGCGCGCCCAGACCCGTCTGGCGCGCGACGATGCCCCGCTCCGCGCGCATCAGCCGCCAGCCGCGCCGCAGCAGGAACGGCACCGACTTGCGGCCCTCCCGCAGATCCCGGGCGAGCCGCCGGCGGAAGGTCGTCGACGGCCGCCCGCGCAGGCACAGCGCGTCGGCGAGGAAGCCGAGTTCCTGGCAGCGGCGGACGATCTCGGCCGCGAAGATGCCCTCCGCCACGAACAGCGGGGTGCGCGCGATGTCGAAGGTCTCCCGGCCCGTGCGGGAGCTGGTGGCGAGGTCGTACACCGGGACCTCGGTACGGCCCGTCGCGCACAGTTCGGCGATCGCGGCGACGGCCGCCTCCGCGTCCCAGGACGCGGGCGAGTCCCAGTCGATGTCGGCGCTGCCCGTCACCAGGGGCAGCGTCGGGTCGTTGCCCTCCTTGTAGAAGTCGTCCAGGCGCAGCACCGGCAGTCCGGTCCGGGCGGCGAGGGACGACTTTCCGGAGCCGGAGGGGCCCGCGAGCAGCACGACGCGGGTCGGTATGGGTTGGGAACTCACGGGAGACAAGTCTGACGCATCCAACCGGGCGGGCAACCCCCCGAGCACGTGATCGGTAACCAGTCTCACACCGCGACCCCGCCGCGACTACGGTCCGCAGACCGCCCGTCACCCGGCACCACCACCCGCGTACCCCCTAGACAAGGAACGACCATGGCTCGTCACGCAGCTCCCTCCCCCCGCCGCGGCGCCCTGCTGCGCGCCGGACTGACCGTCGCCGCGGCGGGTGCCGCCCTCGGCGCGGGCGCGGCGAGCGCGCAGGCCGCCCCCGCGCAGGCCGCCCCCGCCCCGGCCGCCTCCGCCGCGCCCGTCGGCCTGGACACCGCCTCGGCCGCGGCGCCCCTCCAGACCCTGACGGGCGTGGCGACCCGCTCCGTGGAGGGCGTGAGCGAGCTCAAGAGCCTCCAGCTCCACCCGCTGGCGAACACCGGCGTCGACCCGCTGGACAACGCCGTGGGCACCCAGGTCGCCGACTTCCAGCCGGTGAGCACCGCCCTGGTGACCGACAACATCACCCGCGGCCAGGCACTGGAGGACCTGCCCGCCGTCGGCCCGGTCGTCGGCGGCCTCCTCCCGTAACGCGCCCCGTCCCCGTCCCCGCGCCGGGACCCGGGCACGGAGAAGCCCCCGGCGCGGACGGACGCCGGGGGCTTCGGACCGGGCGGGCCCTCAGGGGCCCGAGGGGGGAGTGGCTCAGTACGCCGAGCCGGACGCGCCCAGCGAACCCGTGGGGTGCCAGACCGTCTTGGTCTCCAGGAACGCGGTCAGCCGGGACGTGCCCGGGTCCGCCGAGAAATCCACAGCCTGTGGACGCAGTACGCGCTTCAGGTTGTCCGCCGCCGCGACCTCCAGCTCCTTCGCCAGCTCCTCGCCGGCACCGGTCAGGTCGATCCCGTTGACGTCCTGGTGCGCGGCGAGCGGGGCCGCGAGCTCCGCCGTGCGGCCGGAGAGGATGTTGACCACCCCGCCCGGCACATCGGAGGTGGCCAGCACCTCGGCCAGCGAGAGGGCGGGCAGCGGCGCGTCCTCGGCGGCGATCACGACGACCGTGTTGCCGGTGGCGATCACCGGGGCGATCACCGACACCAGGCCCAGGAACGAGGACTTCTGCGGCGCGAGGACCGTCACCACACCGGTCGGCTCGGGCGTCGACAGGTTGAAGAACGGGCCCGCGACCGGGTTCGCCCCGCCCACGACCTGGGCGATCTTGTCCGTCCAGCCCGCGTACCAGACCCAGCGGTCGATCGCCGCGTCCACGACCGCGGCCGCCTTCGACTTGGACAGGCCCTCCGCGTCCGCCACCTCCCGCACGAACTGGTCCCGGCGGCCCTCCAGCATCTCGGCGACGCGGTAGAGCACCTGGCCGCGGTTGTACGCCGTCGCGCCCGACCAGCCGCCGAACGCCTTGCGGGCCGCGACCACCGCGTCCCGGGCGTCCTTGCGGGAGGAGAGCGGGGCGTTCGCCAGCCACTTGCCCTTCGAGTCCGTCACCTCGTACACCCGGCCGCTCTCGGAGCGGGGGAACTTGCCCCCGACGTACAGCTTGTAGGTCTTGAAGACGTTCAGTCGCCCGTCAGACATCGAGGTAGGCCTCCAGACCGTGGCGGCCGCCCTCGCGGCCGAAGCCCGACTCCTTGTAGCCGCCGAAGGGCGAGGTCGGGTCGAACTTGTTGAACGTGTTGGCCCACACCACACCCGCGCGGAGCTTGTTCGCGACCGCCAGGATGCGCGAGCCCTTCTCCGTCCAGATGCCCGCCGACAGGCCGTACTGGCTGTTGTTCGCCTTGGCCACGGCCTCGTCCGGGGTGCGGAAGGTGAGCACCGAGAGGACCGGGCCGAAGATCTCGTCCCGGGCGATGGTGTGCGCCTGGGTGACGTTCGTGAACAGCGTGGGCGCGAACCAGTAGCCCGAGGCCGGCAGCTCGCAGGCGGGCGACCAGCGCTCGGCGCCCTCGGCCTCGCCGGCCTCCACCAGGGAGGTGATCCGGGAGAGCTGCTCCTCGGAGTTGATCGCGCCGATGTCGGTGTTCTTGTCCAGCGGGTCGCCGAGGCGCAGCGTGGAGAGCCGGCGCTTCAGCGAGTCCAGCAGCTCCTCCTGGACCGACTCCTGCACGAGGAGGCGGCTGCCCGCGCAGCAGACCTGGCCCTGGTTGAAGAAGATGCCGCCGACGATGCCCTCGACGGCCTGGTCGATCGGGGCGTCGTCGAAGACGATGTTGGCGCCCTTGCCGCCCAGCTCCAGGGTGACCTTCTTCTCCGTGCCGGCGACCTGGCGCGCGATGGCCTTGCCGACGGCGGTCGAGCCGGTGAAGGCGACCTTGTTCACATCCGGGTGCTCGACGAGCGCGGCACCGGCGTCCCCGTAGCCGGGGAGGATGTTGACGACACCCTTGGGCAGGCCCGCCTGGCGGCAGATGTCCGCGAAGAACAGGGCGGAGAGGGGGGTCGTCTCGGCGGGCTTGAGCACCACCGTGTTGCCGGTGGCGAGCGCCGGGGCGATCTTCCACGCGAGCATCAGCAGCGGGAAGTTCCACGGGATGACCTGGCCGGCCACGCCCAGCGGCCGCGGGTCCGCGCCGAAACCGGCGTGGCCGAGCTTGTCGGCCCAGCCCGCGTAGTAGAAGAAGTGCGCCGCGACCAGGGGGAGGTCCGCGTCGCGCGTCTCCTTGATCGGCTTGCCGTTGTCCAGGGTCTCCAGGACGGCCAGCTCACGGCTGCGCTCCTGGATGATCCGGGCGATCCGGAACAGGTACTTGGCGCGCTCGGAGCCCGGCAGCGCGGACCACTTCTCGAACGCCTTGCGCGCGGCCTTCACCGCCCGGTCGACGTCCGCGGCGCCCGCCCGGGCGACCTCGGAGAGGACCTCCTCGGTGGACGGGGAGACCGTCTTGAAGACCTTGCCGTCGGCGGCGTCGGTGAACTCGCCGTCGATGAACAGCCCGTACGAGGGGGCGATGTCGACGACGGAACGCGACTCGGGGGCCGGCGCGTACTCGAAGGGGGAGGGGGAAGCGGAAGCCATGGTGATCAGTCCACCGTCACGTAGTCGGGGCCGGAGTAGCGGCCGGTGGCGAGCTTCTGCCGCTGCATCAGCAGATCGTTCAGCAGGCTGGAAGCGCCGAAGCGGAACCAGTGGTTGTCCAGCCAGTCCGTGCCCGCGGTCTCGTTGACCAGCACCAGGAACTTGATCGCGTCCTTGGACGTGCGGATTCCGCCGGCGGGCTTCACACCCACCTGCACCCCAGTCTGCTCCCGGAAGTCGCGGACGGCCTCCAGCATCAGCAGGGTGTTCGCCGGGGTCGCGTTCACCGCGACCTTGCCGGTCGAGGTCTTGATGAAGTCCGCGCCCGCGAGCATGCCGAGCCAGGAGGCGCGGCGGATGTTGTCGTACGTGGACAGCTCGCCGGTCTCGAAGATGACCTTCAGGCGGGCGGCGCCGGACGCCTCCTTCACCGCCAGGATCTCCTCGTAGACCTTGAGGTACTTCCCGGCGAGGAAGGCACCGCGGTCGATCACCATGTCGATTTCGTCGGCCCCGGCCGCGACGGCGTCCCGGGTGTCGGCGAGCTTGACGTCGAGGGCGGCGCGGCCGGCCGGGAACGCGGTGGCGACGGAGGCGACCTTGACGTCGGCGCCGTTCAGCGCGGCCTTGGCGGTCGCCACCATGTCCGGGTACACGCAGACCGCGGCGGTGGTCGGGGTGGACCGGTCGGTCGGATCGGGATGCACGGCCTTGGCGGCGAGCGCCCGGACCTTGCCCGGGGTGTCCGCGCCTTCGAGCGTCGTGAGGTCGATCATCGAGATGGCCAGGTCGATGGCGTACGCCTTCGAGGTGGTCTTGATCGACCGGGTGCCGAGGGACGCGGCGCGCGCTTCCAGGCCGACGGCGTCGACGCCGGGCAGCCCGTGCAGGAAACGGCGCAGCGCACTGTCGGACGCGGTCACGTCGGGGAGTGCTGCTGGGGCATTGGTGGGCATGGTCACCAGAGGAGCATATCTACGCGCGTAGCGGCCTGTACAGGGGGGTGCGGGCGGCGGATTGATGGCGGGCGTCCGCCGTGCGGCAGAATCGGGGGCATGACGAGCCCCGAGCCTTCCGCACAGCACACCCCGGACGCGGGTCCCGACGCCGCCGGGGAGCGGGTGTACCGGTCCACCGGCGCGATGGTGGGCGGCGCGCTGATGCTCGCGGTCGTCGCCTGGATCACGGTGGACGCGCTGATCCGGGGCGAGGGGCGCACGCCGTGGCTGGTGCTGGCGGGGGCGCTGTTCGCGGTCCCGCTGATCGTCGCGTTCACCTTCCGGCCGGCGGTGCGGGCGGACGAGCGCCGGCTCTTCGTGCGCAACCCGTTCCGCACGATCGTCCTTCCGTGGGGGAGCGTGGCGGACGTGCGCGCCGGGTACTCCAGCGAGGTCTTCACCCACGGGGGCGCGAAGTACCAGCTCTGGGCGGTGCCGGTCTCGCTGCGGCAGCGGAAGCGGGCGGCGCGGCGGCAGATGCAGAGGGCGGCGGACGACCCGCACGGGCACACGTCCGCGACGGCCTCCGTCTCGGACGCGGAGGCGCGTCTGGCCCCTGCCGACCAGAAGATCGCGGACCTGCGCGCCCAGGCGGAACGCCTCGCGTCCGCCCCGGGCGCTCAGGGCGAGCCGCAGGTGCGCTGGGCCTTCGAGGTCATGGGGCCGACGGTGGCGGGGGCGGTGCTGCTCGGGGTGCTGCTGTCGGTCTGACGGGGGTGTTGCCCCTGCGGGATGCGTTGCCGGGGGGTGCGTTGCCTGTGCGGGGCCCGGTCGGGGTGGCCGGCCCCGGTGGCGTTGCCCGTGCGGGGCCCGGTCGGGGTGGCCGGCCCAGGGACGTTGCTTGTGCGGGGCCCGGTCCGGGAGGCCGGCCCCGGTGGCGTTCCGGGGCCTCGGGCACGGGACTGCTCAGTCTCCAGACCTGCGCAACCCACCTTCCGCACCCCGCTCTACGTCCCGCACCCGACCCCCTCCACGCCCCCGGCCCCACGATCACGGCGGGCCGCCGTCCCTGTGCGCGGGCCGACGGGTGGCGATCCCGTGTGTGGCTCCGTCCCTCGGCCGCCTGGCCGACGACGGCTGATGGGCCGCCATGTCTGCGGCCTGCTGAGGAAAGCCGCGCAATGCCGTCTGGAGGGACATGGTTGTCAGGACGTAGCAGCCGCCTTGGACGTCCCCTGCCGCGCGGGCCAGACGCAGCGCCTGAATGAAGTGCCGCTGTGCGGCCTCATGCTGGCCGATGTCGAAGGCCGACCAGCCCACGACGCGGGAGAGTTCCGCGGTTGCGGAGAACAACTCCTTGCCGATCGCCTCGGAGTACGTGCCGGTCAGTAGCGGTGCCGCCCGCAGGCGCAGACACTCGGTAACCGAGGAGGTCTTCCAGTTGCCCCCGCCGAAGCGTGAGTCCCAAGGACAGACGACTGCCGGTATCACCATTCACCGCATCGACGCAGGCGTCGACTCGGGGCCGGTCATCGCCGAGGCTCTCTTCAGCGTCCACCCTGCGATCGACGAGGTCGAGGACGTCTGGGCGCGCTGCATGGCGCACGGCGAACTTCTCATCTCCCATACTCTCCCCAGGCTCGACGTGATCGAGCCCCGCCCCCAGGACCACGGCCAGGCCGTCACGCACTACAGCAGCGGAATCCACGAACTCGAAGAACGCAGTGGGTGGACACGGGCCATTTCCCGCTTCTGAGAGCACAAGGGGCCCGGGGGCGCGAGTCGTCTCCGGGCCCCTTGCGCCCGGGTCAGCGGCCTCCGCCCCCGACGTCCAGCAGCACATCGACCAACCGCTCCGCAGCGTCGGGGCGACCTGCCGCACGGGCCCGTCCGGCCATCGTCTCCCGCGCCTCCGCGTCGGCCAGCAGTGGCCCGACGGCCTCGGTGAGCCGTTGCGGCGTCACCTCGCCCAGCACCGCGACAGCCGCGCCCTGCTCCTGCAAGTGGGAGGCGTTGTGGGCCTGTTCGTTCCCGGCCGACGTCGCCAGCGGGATCAGCACCGCGGCCTTGCCGAGTGCCGTCAGCTCCGCGATCGTGCCCGCGCCGCTTCGGGAGATCACCACGTCCGCGAGGGCGAGGACGTCCGGCAGCTCCGGGCCGACGTATCCGGTCAGCAGATACCGGCCGGAGAGCGCGGCGGGCAGGCCGGCCGCGGAACGCTCCAACTCGGCGACGTTGGCCGGCCCGCACTGGTGGATCACATTGGCGTGTTCCAGCAGCCACGGCAGCACCTCGCCGACCGCGCGGTTGATCTGCTGCGCGCCCTGCGCCCCACCCGTCACGTACACGGTGGGGAGACGCCGGTCGAAGCCGACCAGCCCCAGCGCCTCGATCGCCTTCTCCGGGCGCCCGGTGAACACCTCCGGGCGGACCGGGTTGCCCGTCACGACCGCGCCCGCCCGGGCCGTATCGGGCAGCAGGTCGAGCGTCGAGGGCGACGACACCGCGACCCGGGCCGCCACGCGCGCCAGCACCCGGTTCGCAAGCCCCAGCCGGGCCGTCTGCTCGTGCACAACCAGCGGTCGGCGGCACATCTTGGCCGCCAGCCCGATCGGGACCGCCACGTAACCGCCGGTCGCGAGGACGACGTCCGGCCGGAACTCCGAGACGATCGCCCGCGCCTGTGCGGCCCCGAGCGGCACCCGCCCCATGTCCTTGACGTTCGCGGGCGACAGCATCTTGAGCGGGTTACCGGAACGCCGGACCTTGCCTGTCGCGACCGCGCGAAACGCGAGCCCCTCCGAGGCGGCCACGCGCGCTTCCAGACCACCCTCGGTCCCGACCCAGAGCACGTCCAAGGGGCGCCCCTCCGCCGCCAGCCTCGCTTCCAGCGTGCGCACCGCGGTCAGAGCCGGATAGGTGTGCCCACCCGTCCCTCCGCCCGTCACCAGAAGCCTGAATCCCATGCCGCCTCCTTCGCTGCCGAACTGCCCATTCTGTCGGCACCGGCGCGCGGCGGTTGCCGCCACCCGTCGGCCCGCGCACAGGGACGGCGGCCCGCCGTGATCGTGGGGCCGGGGGCGTGGAGGGGGTCGGGTGCGGGACGTAGAGCGGGGTGCGGAAGGTGGGTTGCGCAGGTCTGGAGACTGAGCAGTCCCGTGCCCGAGGCCCCGGAACGCCACCGGGGCCGGCCTCCCGGACCGGGCCCCGCACAAGCAACGTCCCCAGGGCCGACCTCTCTCCGACCGGGCCCCGCACGGGCAACGCCCCCCGAGGCCCGGCCCGTCGGGAGGGCTACGCGCCCGGGAGGCCCGCCGCTGAGGCGAGGTCGGTCTTGAGGGCGGTCAGGACCGTGGTCGCGCGGGTGCGGGCGGTGGGGAGGGCGGTGGCGTCGGGGACCGGGACGACGACCTCCAGGTAGCACTTGAGCTTGGGCTCGGTGCCGCTCGGGCGGACGATCACGCGGGCCGCGTACTCGCCGTCCAGGTGGTAGCGCAGGCCGTCCGTCGGCGGGAGGGACGCCGAGCCCACGGTGAGGTCCTCCGCCGAGGCGACCCGCAGGCCGCCGAGAGAGACCGGCGGCTTCTCGCGCAGGGTGCGCATCGCGTCGGCGATGACCGAGAGGTCCGAGACCCGGACCGAGAGCTGGTCCGTCGCGTGCAGCCCGTGCTCGACGGCCAGGTCGTCGAGGAGGTCCAGCAGCGTGCGGCCCTCCTCCTTGAGGACGGACACCAGCTCCGCGACGAGCAGCGCCGCCGTGATGCCGTCCTTGTCGCGGACGCCGTCCGGGTCGACGCAGTAGCCGAGGGCCTCCTCGTAGCCGTAGCGCAGGCCCTCCACGCGGGCGATCCACTTGAAGCCGGTCAGGGTCTCCTCGTGGGCGAGGCCCGCCGACTCGGCGATCCGGCCGAGGAGGGAGGAGGAGACGATGGACTCCGCGAAGACGCCCGTCGCGCCCTTGCGCACCAGGTGCGCGGCGAGCAGCGCGCCGACCTCGTCGCCCCGCAGCATGCGCCAGCCGCCCTCGGCGCCGGCGTCCGGGACGGCCACCGCGCAGCGGTCCGCGTCGGGGTCGTTGGCGATGACGACGTCCGGGACGACCGCGCGGGCCGCCTCGAAGGCCAGGTCCATCGCGCCCGGCTCCTCCGGGTTCGGGAAGGCGACCGTCGGGAACGCCGGGTCCGGGTCGGCCTGTTCGGCGACGAGCGCGGGCGGCGGGAAGCCGGCCCGGGCGAAGGCCGCGGTCAGCACGTCCTTGCCGACGCCGTGCATCGCCGTGTAGACGACCCGCGCGGTGCGCGGGGACCCCGCGGAGAGGACCGCGTCGGTGCGCTCCAGATACGCCCGGAGGACCTCCTCGCCCAGGGTCTCCCAGCCGGACTCCGCGAGGGGCACGTCCGCGAGCCGGGCGACGGCCGCGATCTCCGCGGCGATCTCCGTGTCGGCGGGCGGCACGATCTGGGAGCCGTCGCCGAGGTAGACCTTGTAGCCGTTGTCCCGGGGCGGGTTGTGGCTGGCGGTGACCTCGACCCCGGCGACCGCGCCCAACTGCCTTATGGCGAAGGCGAGTACGGGCGTCGGCAGCGGACGCGGCAGGACCGCGGCGCGCAGCCCGGCGCCGGTCATCACGGCCGCGGTGTCACGGGCGAAGTCGGCGGACTTGTAGCGGGCGTCGTAGCCGATGACGACGAGCCCGTCGCCCTGCCCCTTGGCCCGCAGATACGCGGCGAGACCGGCGGCGGCCCGGATGACCACGGACCGGTTCATGCGCATCGGGCCCGCGCCCAGCTCGCCGCGCAGGCCCGCGGTGCCGAACTGGAGGGTGCCGGCGAAGCGGTCGCCGAGCGCGTCGAGGTCGCGTGCCTCGATCAGCGCGGCGAGTTCCGCGCGGGTCTCGGGGTCGGGGTCCTCCGCGAGCCATGCCTCGGCCCGTGCGATGAGGTCCTGCTGCACGGTGGGTCCGCCTCTCGTGCTCGTGCTCTCGTGAGTGGTTGTGCGCGCCCCGGCGCGGGCGCGGAAGGGGCGCGGGGACGGGCGCGGCGGCCGGTACGCCGCCCGCCGCCCCCGTGGGGCCGGGCGGCCCCGGCCGTCAGATGCGGTCCAGCACCCGGGTCAGCAGCTCGCCCATCCGCGCGGCGGAGTCACGGCCGGCCTGGAGGACCTCCTCGTGGTTGAGGGGCTCCCCGGACAGACCGGCGGCGAGGTTGGTGACGAGGGAGATGCCGAGCACCTCGGCACCCGCCTCACGGGCCGCGATGGCCTCCAGGACCGTGGACATGCCGACCAGGTCGCCGCCCAGCACGCGGACCATGGTGATCTCGGCCGGGGTCTCGTAGTGCGGGCCGGGGAACTGGACGTAGACGCCCTCCTCCAGGGTCTCGTCCACCTCCTTGCAGAGCGCGCGCAGCCGCGGCGAGTAGAGGTCGGTGAGGTCGACGAAGTTGGCGCCGACGATCGGGGAGGCGGCGGTGAGGTTGATGTGGTCGCTGATCAGGACCGGCTGGCCGGGGCGCATGCCCTCGCGGAGGCCGCCGCAGCCGTTGGTCAGGACGACCGTCTTGCAGCCGGCGGCGACGGCGGTCCGCACACCGTGGGCGACGGGGGCCACGCCGCGGCCCTCGTAGAAGTGGGTGCGGCCCAGGAAGACGAGTGCGCGCTTGTCGCCGATGCGGTACGAGCGGACCTTGCCGCCGTGGCCCTCGACCGCCGGGGGCGGGAAGCCGGGCAGCTCGGTGACGGGGAACTCCGCCTCGGGTGCGCCGAGCGCGTCCACCGCGGGGGCCCAGCCGGAGCCCATGACCAGCGCGACGTCATGGGTCTCGGTGCCGGTCAGCTCACGCAGGCGCGAGGCGGCGGCGTCGGCCGCGGCATGGGGGTCGGCGAGGGCGCCGCCCGGGAGGTCCGGATTCACAGATGCGTTCACGCCGATGAGGGTAACCCGTGTTGCCCTACGCGCGTAGATGACGCTGCGCACGGTCTTCGGATCGTTGTCTTGTCGTTTCCGACGAAGGGCCGGCGAAGGGGGCTCCGGGGGTGCGCGGCACCGCGCCCCGACGGCCCCGGAAGCCCCGGGCGGGGCCGCCCGCGGGCCTCAGCAGGGCCGCTTGCGCAGCTCCATCACATAGTCGTGCGGCGCCCCCGCCGACTCCGCCGCGTCCGCGATCTCGCCCAGATAGCGGGCGGACGGCAGACCGCCCTCGTACGCGTTGAGGACGTAGACCCAGGCCGGCTCCTCGCCGTCCAGGGTGTCCACCCGGACCCGCATCCGGCGGTAGATGTCCAGGCCGACGCCCTCCCAGCGGTCCATGGAGTCCTCGTCCATCGGCGCGATGTCGTACAGCGCCACGAAGACCTGGGAGCGGGGTGCCTCCACGATGGTGGCCAGGGCGCCCTCCCAGCCCATCTGCTCGCCGCCGAAGGTCAGCCGCCAGCCGTTCAGCCAGCCGGTGCTGCGCAGCGGTGAGTGCGGTGCGCGGCGGGTCATCAGCCGCGCGTCGAGGTTGCCGGCGTACGCGGCGTAGAGCGACATGGGATCGAGGGTACGGGAGCGCGCGGAGGGGCGGACGACACGCCGGTGCCGCCCGGCCCCCGCACCTCGGGCGCGGTTCGGAGCCCCGGGGGCGAGGGACCGCCCGTGGTGCGGGAGAATGAAGTACGTACTGCATTCCTCCCGGGGCTTCCCCGGATCCCCGGCAGAGCGGGCAGGCGGGCCGGGAACGACAATGCGAGGCGGACTTTTTCGTGACCCGGATCGTGATCATCGGTGGCGGACCCGGCGGCTACGAGGCGGCGCTCGTGGCCGCCCAGCTCGGCGCGGAGGTGACCGTCGTCGACTGCGACGGTCTGGGCGGGGCGTCGGTGCTCACCGACTGCGTGCCGTCGAAGACCCTGATCGCCACCGCCGAGGTGATGACGACCTTCGACTCCTCCTACGAGGAGCTGGGCATCATCGTGGCCGACGACACCCCCCACATCGAGCAGGCCGCCCGGGTCGTCGGCGTGGACCTCGGCAAGGTCAACCGGCGGGTGAAGCGCCTCGCGCTCGCCCAGTCGCACGACATCACGGCCGCCGTGACCCGGGCCGGCGCGCGGGTGATGCGCGGCCGCGGCCGGCTGGAGGGCCAGCAGGACACGGACGGCTCCCGCACGGTCGTGGTGCGGGCCGCCGACGGCAGCGAGGAGCGGCTGACGGCGGACGCGGTGCTGGTCGCGACCGGCGGCCACCCTCGTGAGATCCCGGACGCGCTGCCGGACGGCGAGCGCATCCTCAACTGGACCCAGGTCTACGACCTGACCGAGCTCCCCGAGGAGCTCATCGTGGTCGGCTCCGGTGTCACGGGCGCCGAGTTCGCCGGCGCCTACCAGGCGCTGGGCTCCCGGGTCACCCTGGTCTCCTCGCGCGACCGGGTGCTGCCCGGCGAGGACCCGGACGCGGCCGCCGTGCTGGAGGACGTGTTCCGCCGGCGCGGGATGAACGTGATGGCCCGCTCCCGTGCCCAGTCCGCCAAGCGGGTCGGCGACCGGGTCGAGGTCACCCTCGCCGACGGCCGGGTCATCTCCGGCACGCACTGCCTGATGGCGGTCGGCGCCGTCCCGAACACGGCGGGCATGGGCCTGGAGGAGGCCGGGGTCCGGCTGCGGGACTCGGGCCACATCTGGACGGACAAGGTCTCCCGCACCACCGCCCCCGGCGTCTACGCGGCCGGTGACGTCACCGGCGTCTTCGCGCTCGCCTCGGTCGCGGCCATGCAGGGCCGGATCGCGATGTACCACTTCCTCGGCGACGCGGTGACCCCGCTGAACCTCAAGACGGTCTCCGCGAACGTGTTCACCGACCCGGAGATCGCGACGGTCGGCTACACCCAGGCGGACGTGGACGCGGGCAAGATCGACGCCCGGGCCGTCAAGCTGCCGCTGCTGCGCAACCCCCGCGCCAAGATGCAGGGCATCCGGGACGGCTTCGTCAAGATCTTCTGCCGTCCGGGCACCGGGATCGTGGTCGGCGGTGTGGTCGTCTCGCCGCGCGCCTCGGAGCTGATCCACCCCATCTCGATCGCGGTCGACAACAACCTGACGGTGGAACAGATCGCGAACGCGTTCACCGTGTACCCGTCTCTGTCGGGCTCGATCGCCGAGGTGGCCCGGCAGTTGCACACCCGCAAGGGGCTGGGCGAGGGCTGACCGGCCCGGCGGGGCGCGAACCGGGCGGAGCGGGGGAGAAACCCGGCGAACCCCGGGCACTCCGCGCCCGAATCGATCAACTGAGGGGCCGTCTATATCACTTGGCGGCCCCTCAAGCGTGCAATTTCCGTTATCCAGCGCATAGAGCTGAAAACGACGCGGCGGTGGGGTTACTGTCAGTTTCGTGTTCGCTGCAGAACGTCGTCAGTTGATCCTCGAAATGGTGCGCGCCAACGGAGCCGTGTCGCTCCGTGAGCTCGCCCGCGTCGTCCAGACCTCCGAAGTGACCGTACGGCGGGACGTGCGGGCACTGGAGGCAGAAGGACTCCTCGACCGCCGGCACGGCGGTGCGGTACTGCCGGGCGGGTTCACCCGTGAATCCGGCTTCCCGCAGAAATCCCTGTCCGCCACCGCGGAGAAGACGGCCATCGCCGACCTCGCCGCGGGCCTCGTCGAAGAGGGCGAGGCCATCGTGGTCGGCGCCGGGACGACCACGCAGGAGCTGGCCCGCCGGCTCGCGCGCGTCCCGGGGCTGACCGTGGTCACCAACTCCCTGCTGGTCGCGCAGGCCCTCGCCCACGCCAACCGGGTCGAGGTCGTCATGACCGGCGGCACCCTGCGCGGGTCCAACTACGCGCTGGTGGGCAGCGGGGCGGAGCAGTCCCTCCAGGGGCTGCGCGTCTCGCGGGCCTTCCTCTCCGGGAGCGGGCTCACGGCCGAGCGGGGCCTGTCCACGTCCAACATGCTCTCGGCGAGCGTGGACCGGGCGCTGGTGCAGGCCGCGGCGGAGGTCGTGGTCCTCGCCGATCACACCAAGCTCGGTACGGACACCATGTTCCAGACCGTGCCGACGGACGTGATCACGCGCCTGGTGACGGACGAGCCGCCGCCGCACGACGAGCGGGCCGCGACGGAGTTGCAGGCGCTGGCCGACCAGGGCGTGCAGATCGCGGTCGCCGGGGCGGACACCCCGGCGCCGGGGGGCGCGGCCCGGCACGACGTACCCCTCCCGGGGCAGCGCCGCACCCGGGGCGGGCTGCGCAGCACCACCGGGGCACTGGCCCCGGAGGCGCTGCCGGAGCGCACGGCGGCGCGCGTCGCGGACCTGCGCCGCCGGTAGCGCCCCGGCGGGGCCGGTCAGGCGGGGTGCGTTGCGCGCGGGCCCGGGCAGAGTGCTCCGTCCGCGCGGGGCTCCGAGCCCCTCAGGGGCTCTTGAGGCCCCGGAGGGTCAGTCTCAGCAGGCGGTCGGCCAACTCCGTGTCGGACGGGGTCTGTTCGGCCGCCAGGGCGATCGCGTTGGTGAGCTGCATCAGGTCGCCGATCTCGACGTCCGCCCGCACCGCACCGCTCTCCTGCGCGCGGCGCAGCAGCCGCTCGCCCGCCACACGCAGCGGCACGCTGCACGAGGTCATCGCCGAACCGGTGCCCTCCGTGCCGGCGGCGGACATCAGCGCCCAGGTCAGCCCCCGGTACTCGCCCGCGTGCCGGATCAGCGCGCGCAGCCACTCCACGAGGGCGGTGCACGGCTCCTCAGCGTCGGCGAGTTCCCGTGAGCGGTCCAGGAGCGCGGCCAGCGCCTCCTGGAAGACGGCGCTCAGCATCGCCTGGCGGGTGGGGAAGTGCCGGTACAGCGTCCCGATGCCCACGCCCGAGCGGCGGGCGATCTCCTCCAGGGACGCGTCGGTGCCCTGCGCGGCGAACACGGCGCGCGCCTCGGTGAGCAGCCGCTCGTAGTTGCGGCGCGCGTCGGCTCGCATGGGCCGGGGCAGGGGGCTGGTCTCGGTCACGCCGTCCAGGATGCCGGATGGCCGCCGTGCCCGAGGGGCGTACCGGTGCCGCGGAAACGCCCGAGGGCCCCGGCCGGTCGGTCGGCCGGGGCCCTCGGGACGTGCGAACGCCGGGGCGGGACGGGTCAGTCCTTGATCTCGCAGATCGTCGCACCGGCCGTGAGCGAGGCGCCGACCTCGGCGGAGAGGCCCTTGACCGTGCCGGAGCGGTGCGCGTTGAGCGGCTGCTCCATCTTCATGGCCTCCAGGACGACGACCAGGTCGCCCTCCTTGACCTCCTGGCCCTCCTCGACGGCGACCTTGACGATCGTGCCCTGCATCGGGGACGCCAGGGTGTCGCCGGAGGCGGCCGACGCGGACTTCTTCGCGGCCCGGCGCTTCGGCTTGGCGCCGGCGGCCAGCCCGGTGCGCGCGAGGGTCATCCCGAGGGAGGACGGCAGCGAGACCTCCAGGCGCTTGCCGCCGACCTCGACGACGATCGTCTCGCGGCCCGACTCGTCCTCGTCCGCCTCACCGGGGACGGTGAACGGCTTGATCTCGTTGACGAACTCCGTCTCGATCCAGCGGGTGTGGACGCGGAACGGGTCGGCGGTGAAGGCCGGGTCCACCACGACGGCGCGGTGGAAGGGGATGGCCGTGGCCATGCCCTCCACCTCGAACTCGGCGAGCGCGCGGGCGGCCCGCTGGAGGGCCTGCTCACGGGTGGCGCCGGTGACGATCAGCTTGGCCAGCAGGGAGTCCCACGCCGGGCCGATCACCGAGCCGGACTCGACACCGGCGTCCAGACGGACACCCGGGCCGGTCGGCGGGCGGAAGGAGGTGACCGTGCCGGGGGCGGGCAGGAAGTTGCGGCCCGGGTCCTCGCCGTTGATACGGAACTCGAAGGAGTGACCGCGCACCGGCGGGTCGTCGTAACCCAGCGCCTCGCCGTCCGCGACGCGGAACATCTCGCGCACCAGGTCGATGCCGGTGACCTCCTCGGTCACCGGGTGCTCGACCTGGAGGCGGGTGTTGACCTCCAGGAAGGAGATCGTGCCGTCCAGACCGACCAGGAACTCCACCGTGCCGGCGCCGACGTAGCCGGCCTCCTTCAGGATGGCCTTCGACGCCCGGTACAGCTCGGCGTTCTGCTCGTCCGTCAGGAACGGCGCCGGGGCCTCCTCGACGAGCTTCTGGTGACGGCGCTGGAGGGAGCAGTCACGGGTGGAGACGACGACCACGTTGCCGTGGGTGTCGGCCAGGCACTGGGTCTCCACGTGCCGGGGCTTGTCGAGGTAGCGCTCGACGAAGCACTCGCCGCGGCCGAAAGCGGCGACCGCCTCGCGCACCGCGGAGTCGTACAGCTCGGGGACCTCTTCGAGGGTGCGGGCGACCTTCAGACCGCGGCCGCCGCCGCCGAAGGCGGCCTTGATCGCGATGGGGAGGCCGTGCTCCTTCGCGAAGGCGACGACCTCGTCGGCGCCGGAGACCGGGTCGGGGGTGCCCGCGACCAGGGGGGCGCCCGCGCGCTGGGCGATGTGCCGGGCGGCGACCTTGTCACCGAGGTCCCGGATGGCCTGCGGCGGCGGGCCGATCCAGGTCAGGCCGGCGTCGAGGACGGCCTGCGCGAACTCCGCGTTCTCGGACAGGAAGCCGTAACCGGGGTGGATCGCGTCCGCTCCGGAGTCGGCCGCGGCCTGGAGCACCTTGGCCATGTCCAGGTAACTGGCGGCCGGGGTGTCACCGCCCAGGGCGAACGCCTCGTCCGCCGCGCGGACATGCAGAGCGTCCCGGTCCGGATCCGCGTAGACGGCGACACTGGCGATGCCGGCGTCCCGGCAGGCCCGGGCGACGCGGACAGCGATTTCGCCACGGTTGGCGATGAGCACCTTGCGCACGATGGCTCCCTCCTTGAAACAAGCTGAGTTTAGGGACTGCCGACACGGCCTATCGACCCGTCCCCAATGGTGAGCTTGCCCACACGGAGCGTGATTCGAGGCTCGCTCGATCGTGAAATCCCTTGTCGCACCAAGGTACGACGGCATCTCCCCTCGCACAGTAACCCTCCGGTGTGGTCAAGGTCTCTGTCCGCCGGGCCACCTCGCTCGTGCGTTTCTTTGTGGAGTCCCTACGAACGGACCCCTGATTCTTTGCCCCGACTCCGGGAGTGCCGCGCCTCTTGTCCCGGCGTTTACCGGTCAGTAGCGTGCGGGCTGTCGTACGTACGTCCGGTGGCAGGGTCCGAAGACAGGGGGTGGGGCGCCGTGGTGCGCAGAACGGTGGCCGTGGTGGCGGCGCTCGTCCTGCTGGCGGAGGCCGTCGGGATCGTGGTGCTCAACGGCATCATGGCGAGGTTCGTGACGGGCCAGAACATGTCCCTCGACGGGCTGGACCCGGCGCTCATGGCCGACGCGACCTGGGGCCTGGGCATCGGCTCCGGGCTGTTCCTCGCGGGGTGCGCGGCGGTGCTGCTCCCGATGGGCATACGCGACCGGGCGCCCGGGCGCTTCGGCCGGATCCTCCTCGTCGTCTGCGCGGTGGTGCACGGGGTGCTGGGCGCACTGACGGTGGGTCTGGTCGGCTGGTCGGCGTTCGCCGCGATGATGGTGGTGCTGGCGCTGGTCGTGCTGCCGCTGGTGGCCTACGGGCCGCGGGTGCCCGCGGAGCCCGCCGAACCGGCCGACGCCGTGGAGACGGGCCCGGCGGCGGGTCCGGCCACCGCCTGAGCCATGACGTGAGCCACCGGGCCGGTCAGGTCCAGAAGTCGGTGATCGAGTGGCCGGTCTCCGCGAGCAGCCTGCGCAGCAGGGGCAGCGAGAGGCCGATGACATTGCCGTGGTCGCCGTCGATCGAGTCGACGAACGGCGCGGACCGCCCGTCCAGAGTGAACGCCCCGGCCACATGCAGCGGTTCACCGCTGGCGACGTACGCGGCGATCTCCGCGTCCGTCGGCTCCCCGAAGCGCACGGTGGTCGACGCGGTCGCCGAGGCGCGCCGGCCGGTCACGGTGTCGATCACGCAGTGCCCGGTCCGCAGCACCCCGTCCCGCCCGCGCATCGCCTTCCAGCGGGCGGTGGCCTCCTCGGCGTCGGCGGGCTTCCCGTAGGCCGCGCCGTCCAGTTCGAGGACGGAGTCGCAGGCGACCAGCAGGGCCCCGGCCGCCTCCGGGCGGGCGGCGACGGCGTCGGCCTTGGCCTCGGCGAGGACGAGGGCCAGTTCGGCGGGGGTGGGCGCCTCGATCGCGTCCTCGTCGACCCCGCTGACGACGACATGGGGATCGAGTCCGGCCTGCTTCAGCAGACCGAGGCGGGCGGGCGACGCGGAGGCGAGGACGAGACGCATGCGGTCATGCTACGGGCGGCCCGCCGGGCGTCGGCACGGGCCCGGGGGCGATCAACGCGCGGGCGGGACCGGACCGGGACAGGCCCGAGGGCCGGGCTCACACGTACACGACGGGCCCGGAGCCCGGGCGAGCGAGGGGCGGACGCGGGCGGGCCCGGGGCCGGGAGCCCGGCCGGGTCAGCGCAGGCCCGCCGCCAGCATCGCGACGAGCATCGCCAGCGCCAGCAGCACACCCGCGCGGCGCAGCATCGCCTGCATGGCGCGCAGTTCCTCGGGCGGCTCGTTCTCCGGGTCGGACCACAGCATGCCTTCGATCCTGCGGGTCGCGCCGCCGTCCCGCCTGAGTACGCGTACTCAACCTCCCCGTGGCCCCCGGCACACCGCGAGGGACCGCATACGGTGAGGGGCCGGTCCCGACCGGGACCGGCCCCTCACCCACGCTTCGCGCGCCACCCGTCAGGACGGCCAGTAGCTGCGCACCCAGGACCGCGGCCCCGGCATCGGCCGGCGGCTGCGGGCGATGCGCGCCGGGTCCGACCAGCCCTCGGGCACGGCCTCGGACGTGCCCGCGGCGGCCTGCGCGCCCGCCGCGGCACGGGCCTGGACGACCGCGACGGCGGCGGCCAGCTCCTCCGGGGTGGGGTTGCCTCGTACGACCTTGATCATCGGATTGCCTCCCGGGGCCCGTCGTTCGGATCGGGCCCTCGCCGTCGGACCGTCAGAGCGGGATGTTGCCGTGCTTCTTCGGGGGCAGGCTCTCCCGCTTGGTGCGCAGCTGCCGCAGGCCCTTCACGATGTGGGCGCGGGTCTCGGACGGCATGACCACCGCGTCGATGTAGCCGCGCTCGGCCGCGGTGTACGGGTTGAGGAGGGCGTCCTCGTACTCCTGGATCAGCCGCGCCCGCACCTCCTCCTGCTCCTCGGCGGGGGTCTCCGCGATGGTGCGGCGGTGCAGGATGTTCACCGCGCCCTGCGCGCCCATGACCGCGATCTGGGCCGTGGGCCAGGCCAGGTTGAGGTCGGCGCCCAGGTGCTTGGAGCCCATCACGTCGTACGCGCCGCCGAACGCCTTGCGGGTGATGACCGTGATCAGCGGGACGGTCGCCTCGGCGTACGCGTAGATCAGCTTGGCGCCGCGCCGGATGATGCCGCCGTACTCCTGGTCGACGCCCGGGAGGAAGCCGGGCACGTCCACGAAGGTGATCACCGGGACGTTGAACGCGTCGCAGGTGCGCACGAAACGCGCCGCCTTCTCCGAGGCGTTGATGTCCAGGCAGCCCGCGAACTGCATCGGCTGGTTGGCGACGATGCCGACCGGGAAGCCCTCCACCCGGCCGAAGCCGGTCACGATGTTCGGCGCGAACATCGCCTGGGTCTCCAGGAACTCGCCCTCGTCCAGGACGTGTTCGATCACCGTGCGGATGTCGTAGGGCTGGTTCGCCGAGTCCGGGATCAGCGTGTCCAGCTCGCGGTCCTCGTCGTTGACCGCGGTGTCCGCGGACTCCGGGAAGGACGGCGGCTCGGAGAGGTTGTTCGACGGCAGGTACGACAGCAGGGACTTGACGTACTCGATGGCGTCCTTCTCGTCGCCCGCCATGTGGTGCGCCACGCCCGAGGTGGTGTTGTGGGTGCGCGCGCCGCCCAGCTCCTCGAAGCCGACGTCCTCGCCGGTGACGGTCTTGATGACGTCCGGGCCGGTGATGAACATGTGCGAGGTCTGGTCGACCATCACCGTGAAGTCGGTGATCGCGGGGGAGTAGACCGCGCCGCCCGCGCAGGGGCCGACGACCAGGGAGATCTGCGGGATCACGCCCGAGGCGTGCGCGTTGCGGCGGAAGATCTCGCCGTACATGCCGAGCGCGCTCACGCCCTCCTGGATGCGCGCGCCGCCGGAGTCGTTGATGCCGACGACCGGGCAGCCGGTCTTCAGGGCGAAGTCCATCACCTTGATGATCTTCTGTCCGAACACCTCGCCGAGGGCGCCGCCGAAGACGGTGAAGTCCTGCGAGAACACGGCCACCGGACGGCCGTCGACCGTGCCGTAGCCGGTGACCACGCCGTCCCCGTAGGGCCGGGTCCTCTCCAGGCCGAAGTTGGTCGACCGGTGCCGGGCGAACTCGTCCAGCTCCACGAAGGAGTCCTCGTCCAGCAGCAGGTCGATCCGCTCCCGCGCGGTCAACTTGCCCTTGGCGTGCTGCTTTTCCACGGCGCGTGCGGAGCCGGCGTGCGTCGCCTCGTCGATCCGGCGCTGAAGATCCGCGATCTTGCCCGCGGTGGTGTGGATGTCGATTGCTTCCGGCTCGGACATCGGGATGCGGCTCCCTGACTGGTCACGGGGGACGGGTACGGAAACGGGTGATCGGCTTCCGGGCTGGTTCCGGTGCTACTGACTCGTAGCGTATCGGCGCGGATACCGTTCGGCAGTGCGGCGTTTGCCACACCTAACCTGGCTTGCATGACGCACGAGAATGCGCCCGACGGGGCCTCCGCAAGCCGCTGGTCCGACCTCGACCGACCCCCGCTGAACGTGGCCGCGCTGCGGCGCGCCCTCCTCGTCCCGGGGGGCCTGTGGACCTCCCTGGACGTCCTGCCGAGCGTGGGGTCCACCAACTCCGACCTGGCCGAGCGGGCCGGGGACCTGCCCGAGGGGGCCGTGCTGGTCGCCGAGGAGCAGACCGCGGGCCGGGGCCGGCTGGACCGCTCCTGGACCGCGCCGCCGCGCTCCGGCATCTTCCTGTCGGTGCTGCTGCGCCCCGGGCCTCAGATCCCGCCGGAGCGCTGGGGCTGGCTCCCGCTGCTGGGCGGCGTGGCCGCCGCGACCGGCCTCGCCCGCGCCGCCGGCACCGATCTGTCCCTCAAATGGCCCAATGACCTCCTGGTGACCGTGGACGGCGAGGAGCGCAAGACCGGCGGCATCCTCGCCGAGCGCGCCGGGGACGACGCGGTTGTCCTCGGCCTGGGCGTCAACGTCTCGCTCGACGCCGGTGAGCTGCCCGTCCCCACGGCCGGCTCCCTGGGCCTCGCGAACGCCGTCTCCACCGACCGCGACCCCCTGCTGCGGGCCGTGCTGCGTTCCCTGGAGCAGTGGTACGGCGACTGGCGCGCGGCGGGCGGCGACGCGGGGGCCTGCGGGCTCCAGGCGGCGTACGCGGCGGGCTGCGCGACCCTCGGCCGCGAGGTGCGCGCCGAGCTGCCCGGCGGGAAGGCGCTGACGGGCGAGGCCGCGGCGATCGACGGCGACGGCCGGCTCGTGGTCACCACGGGTGACGGGGAGCGCACGGCGGTCTCGGCGGGCGACATCGTCCATCTGCGCCCGGCGGACTGAGACGGGGGTGGGCGTCCGGGCCCGGGTGCGCCCCGGGCACCGGCCCGGGCCCGGCTCGTGTCCGCGCCCGGGCCGGTGCGGGCGGTGCGGCGGATTCCGTTCGTGCGGGTCCGCCGCCGGGACGTGAGCTGGGGCACACCTGCCGTATCGTTGAGGCGATCGAGCGACAGATCGGCAGGTACGTGCGCAGGGAACGGGCAGGAGGCGGCTGGTGACCGTCGACGACACCACTTCCGGCGCGGGCGAGCAGCCGCCGTCGGACTCCTCGTCCGGCTCCTCCGGCACCGCGGGCCCGGCCGCCTCCGGGAGCGGCGCGGGCCAGAACGGCCCCGGAGCCGTCCACCCCCCGCACCGCGAGGTCGACCACACGGCGGAGCCGTCCGACGACCCCCTGGCCATCCGGCTCGAACAGCTCATCCTCGGCGCCGAACGCCGCTACACCCCCTTCCAGGCCGCCCGTACCGCGGGCGTCTCCATGGAGCTGGCCTCCCGCTTCTGGCGGGCCATGGGCTTCGCGGACATCGGCCAGGCCAAGGCGCTCACCGAGGCGGACGTCCTCGCCCTGCGCCGCCTCGCCGGTCTGGTGGAGGCGGGGCTGCTCAGCGAGCCGATGGCGATCCAGGTGGCCCGCTCCACCGGGCAGACCACCGCCCGGCTGGCCGAATGGCAGATCGACTCCTTCCTGGAGGGCCTCACCGAGCCCCCGGAGCCGGGGATGACCCGGACCGAGGTCACCTATCCGCTGGTCGAGCTGCTCCTGCCCGAGCTGGAGGAGTTCCTGGTCTATGTGTGGCGGCGGCAGCTCGCGGCCGCGACCGGCCGGGTCGTCCAGGCCGCGGACGACGAGGAGATGGTGGACCGCCGGCTCGCCGTCGGCTTCGCCGACCTGGTCGGCTTCACCCGGCTCACCCGCCGCCTGGAGGAGGAGGAACTCGGCGAACTCGTCGAGTCCTTCGAGACCACCTGCGCCGACCTGGTCGCCGCGCACGGCGGCCGGCTGATCAAGACGCTCGGCGACGAGGTCCTGTACGCGGCGGACGACGCCCGCACGGCCGCCGAGATCGCGCTGCGCCTCATCGACGCCATGTCCGAGGACGAGACCATGCCCGCGCTGCGGGTGGGCATCGCCTTCGGCACGGTGACGACCCGGATGGGCGACGTGTTCGGCACCACCGTGAACCTGGCGAGCCGGCTCACCTCGATAGCGCCCAAGGACGCGGTCTTGGTCGACGGCGCCTTCGCCGAGGAACTGGTGCGGACCGGGGACGCGCCGGAGTCGGAGACGGAGGCCGCCGCGGCGGAGAAGGAGAGCGACGAGCCCTCGCCCTACCGGTACGGCCTCCAGCCGATGTGGCAGCGCCCGGTGCGCGGTCTCGGCGTGGTGGAGCCGTGGCTCCTGGGCCGCCGCCCGGCCGCGCCCTGAGCGCCTCTGACTACGCCCTGACCGCGCGTGGGCGTTTCCTCCGAGGCCCCGCTGTTCCCGCGCGCCCCTGCCGCCCTGCCGTCCCGCCGTCCCCTGCCGCCCCGGCGCTCCCTGGGCCTATGATCCCGGTGGATGTGAACCAGCGTTAACCGGGAGGGTGGGCCGTCATGCCGGAGTCCGAGCAGAGGTTCGGGGAGTTCGTCGCGGTGCGCAGGCACGAGCAGGGGCATGTCGCCGAGCTCGTCCTCGACCGGCCGAAGGCGATGAACGCGGTCTCCACGGAGATGGCCGCCTCGATCGGCGCGGCCTGCGCCGCCCTCGCCGCCGACCGGGAGGTCCGGGTCACCGTCCTGACCTCCAGCAACGACCGCGCCTTCTGTGTCGGCGCGGACCTCAAGGAGCGCAACTCCTTCTCGGACGCGGACCTGGTCCGCCAGCGGCCCACCGCCCGCGGCGCGTACACCGGGGTGCTGGAGCTGCCGATGCCCACCGTGGCGGCGGTGCACGGCTTCGCCCTGGGCGGCGGCTTCGAGCTGGCCCTCTCCTGCGATGTGATCGTGGCCGACGCGACGGCCGTCGTCGGGCTGCCCGAGGTGTCGGTCGGCGTCATCCCGGGCGGCGGCGGCACACAGTTGCTGCCCCGCCGGGTCGGCGCCGCCCGCGCCGCCGAGCTGGTCTTCACGGCCCGCCGGGTGGAGGCGGCCGAGGCGCGCGCGCTGGGGCTCGTCGACGTCCTCGGGGAGGACGCCCGCACCGAGGCGCTGGCGCTCGCCGCCCGGATCGCCGTCAACTCGCCCGTCGGGCTGCGCAACGCGAAGAAGGCGATGCGCCTCGGCCAGGGGCTGGACCTGCGGGCGGGCCTGGAGGTGGAGGACGCCGCCTGGCGCGCGACCGCGTTCTCCGGCGACCGGGCCGAGGGTGTGGCCGCGTTCAACGAGAAGCGGCGGCCGGCCTGGCCGGGGGAGTGACGCACCGGCGGCACCGGGGCGTTGTGAGTGATCACTTTCGCGTCAACCGATCGTATTCGGACAAACCTCTCTAGTGTGGGGGGATGGCTGAGGATCGGCGTTTGCGGGCCGTCGTGGCGCTGGCGCAGGCGATGGCGGCCGCCCACACCCCTCGGGAGTCCTGGCGGGCGGCGGCCCTCGGGGCCTGTGTCGCCCTCGACGGCACCTTCGGGGCGCTCTCCGTCTGGGAGCGGGAGCTGGGGCGGCTGAAGGTCCTGGTCAACGCCGGGCAACGGGCCGAGGGCGAGGAGGAGTTCCCGGAGGCGGAGACCTATCCGGTGAACCGTTTCCCCGAGATCACCGAGTTTCTGCACGAGCAGTGGGCGGGCGGCGGGGAGCCGGATGCCTGGGTGGAGACGGCGGACGGACCGGCGACTCCCGGCCACGGCTACTGCCACCAGCGGGTGGCCGCGCTGCGACGGCGGCGGCGCGGCTGCTGTGTGGTCGCCCCGATCGTGCTGCACGGCCGCGCCTGGGGCGAGCTGTATGTGGCGCGGCCCCTCGGCGCACCCGTCTTCGGCCGGGAGGACGCCGACTTCGCTGCCGTGCTCGCCGCCGTCGTCGCCGCCGGGATAGCGCAGACCGAGCGGCTGGAGGAGGTCCGCACCCTCGCGTTCACCGACCCGCTGACCGGCCTGGCGAACCGCCGGGCCGTCGACACCCGGCTGGACGAGGCCCTGGAGAACCACCGTCGCGACGGGGTGGTGGTGAGTCTGGTCGTCTGCGACCTCAACGGCCTCAAGCAGGTCAACGACACCCTGGGGCACGCGGTCGGGGACCGGCTGCTGGAACGGTTCGGCTCGGTGCTGTCCCGGTGCGGGGCGATGCTCCCGGGCGCGCTCGCGGCCCGGCTCGGCGGTGACGAGTTCTGTCTCGTCGCCGAGGGCCCGCCGGCCGACGACGTGATCGCGGCGGCCGCTGAACTGTGCGTGCGGGCGGGGGAGTTGGAGCTCGGCGCGGGAGTGGCCTGCGGGGTCGCCTCCACCGGGGACGCCATCGGGGAGGTGCGCAGCGGCCGGCGGCTGTTCCGGCTGGCCGACGCCGCCCAGTACCGGGCCAAGGCGGCCCGCTCACCCGGCCCCGTGGTCGCCGGCCGGGACGGAACGGTCCTGCGGCTGGCCGACTCCCCGCCGCGTTCGCCCCAGGACCGCCGGCGGTTCCGGGACGCCCAGCCGGAGGAGGACCCGGAGGCCCAGGAGCCGTGGAGCGAGCCGTGACCCGCCGCCGGCCGACGTACCGACGACCCACGAGGAACAGGACGGGACGACCATGACGGAGCACCCTCAGTACGCGAACGGGCCCGGCCCCGCGTGGCCGCTGCCGCCCGTGGTGGACCGGGCCGCCCACCAGGCGGAGATCGAGGCCCTGCGCGTCCGGGAGAAGGCGCACACCCGGGAGGGCGACGCCATCGCCGCGGCCCGGCGCCGGCTGCCCATGGTCGAGGTGCCCGCCGACCTGGAGCTGACCGGGCCGGACGGGCCGCTCACCCTGCTCGACGCGTTCGAGGGGCGGCGGCAGCTCATCGCCTACTACTTCATGTGGCACGAGGGCCATGACGCGGCCGGTCAGTGCGAGGGCTGCACCTGGGTCACCACCCAGGTCCAGGACCTGTCCTTCCTCCACTCCCGCGACATCACCTACGCCGTCTTCTGCCAGGGCCCGTACGAGGAGAGCCGCCGCTACCGGGACTTCATGGGATGGGAGGTGCCGTGGTACTCGGCCCTCCCGTCGGTGGACGAACTGCTGGTCGGCCGCCGGGTCGGCATGATGCACCTGGTCTGCTACCTGCGGGACGGGGACCGGGTGTACGAGACGTACTGGACCACGCTGCGGGGCGTGGAGCAGATGGACTACAGCTACGCGCTCATCGACCTCACCGCGTACGGCCGCCAGGAGCTGTGGGAGGACTCGCCGCCCGGCTGGCCGCAGGAGCGGGACGCACCGCCCGAGCACCCGATGCGCCTCGGCGGGCGCCCGATCTCCCAGTGGCCGCGTATCGAGGCCGGGCGCTCCGACGACCTCACGCCGCCCTGAAGCGGTCCCCGACCGCCTCGTGACAGGTAGCGATTCAAAACGTACGCTGCTGAATATGGATATGCACACTGTCGTGGTGGGGACGTCCGGTACCACCGCCGATGACGTCGTCGCCGTGGCCCGCCGGGGCGCCCGTGTCGAGCTCTCCGCCGAGGCCCGCGCCGCCCTCGCCGAGGCCCGTGCCGTGGTGGACGCCCTGGCCGCCAGGCCCGAGCCCGTCTACGGGGTCTCCACCGGCTTCGGAGCCCTCGCGACCCGGCACATCAGCCCCGAACTCCGTGCCCAGCTCCAGCGCAACATCGTCCGCTCGCACGCCGCCGGCATGGGCCCGCGCGTCGAACGGGAGGTCGTGCGGGCGCTGATGTTCCTGCGGCTGAAGACGGTGTGCTCCGGCCGCACCGGCGTCCGCCCCGAGGTCGCGCAGACCATGGCGGACCTGCTGAACGCGGGCATCACCCCCGTCGTCCACGAGCACGGCTCCCTCGGCTGCTCCGGCGACCTCGCGCCGCTCTCGCACTGCGCGCTCGCGCTGATGGGGGAGGGGGACGCGGAGGGGCCCGACGGCACCGTCCGCCCGGCCGGTGAACTGCTCGCCGAGTACGGCATCGAGCCGGTCGTCCTGCGCGAGAAGGAGGGCCTGGCCCTTCTCAACGGCACCGACGGGATGCTCGGCATGCTCGTCATGGCCCTCGCCGACCTCGACCGCCTCTACAAGTCCGCCGACATCACCGCCGCGCTCTCCCTGGAGGCCCTGCTCGGCACCGAGAAGGTCCTCGCGCCCGAACTGCACGCCATCCGGCCGCACCCCGGGCAGGGCGCCTCCGCCGCCAATATGCTCGCCGTCCTCAAGGGCTCCGGGCTGACCGGCCACTTCCAGGAGGAGGAGGCCCCGCGCGTCCAGGACGCCTACTCGGTGCGCTGCGCCCCCCAGGTCGCCGGCGCCGGCCGGGACACCATGGCCCACGCCCGCCTGGTCGCGGACCGCGAACTGGCCGCCGCCGTCGACAACCCCGTGGTGCTGCCCGACGGCCGGGTGGAGTCCAACGGGAACTTCCACGGCGCGCCCGTCGCCTATGTCCTGGACTTCCTCGCGATCGCCGTCGCCGACCTGGGCTCCATCGCGGAGCGCCGCACGGACCGGCTGCTCGACAAGAACCGCTCCCACGGCCTGCCGCCGTTCCTCGCGGACGACGCCGGCGTGGACTCCGGTCTGATGATCGCCCAGTACACGCAGGCCGCTCTGGTCGCCGAGCTGAAGCGCCTCGCCGTGCCGGCGTCCGCGGACTCCATCCCGTCCTCCGCGATGCAGGAGGACCATGTGTCGATGGGCTGGTCCGCGGCCCGCAAGCTGCGCACCGCGGTCGGCAACCTGGCCCGGGTCCTCGCCGTCGAGCTGTACGCGGCCACCCGGGGCATCGAACTGCGCCGGCACCTCACCCCGGCGCCCGCCTCGCAGGCGGCGATCGCCGCGCTGCGGGAGGCCGGCGCCCAGGGGCCCGGTCCGGACCGCTTCCTGGCACCGGACCTGGCGGCGGCCGAGGCGTTCGTGCGGGACGGGCGGCTGCTGGCGGCGGTGGAGCCGGTGACCGGCCCGCTCGCCTGACGTCCCCGGCCCTCTCTTCCTGGCCCCGTGCGCGGCGCGCGCGGGGTCAGGCCGGGTAGGCGCCGCCGCCGCGGCGGACCGAGTAGGCGACGAAGCCCGCGCCGATCGCGAGGAACGCCGACCCGGCGATGACGTACGGGGTGGTGTTCACGCCGCCGGTGTCCGCCAGCCGGAGGTCCTGGTCCTGGTCGTGGCTCTGGTCCTGGCTCTTGCCGTCGCTGCCGGGGCCCGCCTCGGGGGCGACGGCGTTCCGGGCCGAGGTGACGGTGCCGGCCGCGGCGTGCGCCTGGCCCTGTCTGCTCTCACCGCTCGCGTTCGCCGAAGGGACGAACCACAGCGCGCACAGCAGGGACCCTGCGGCGGTCGCGGTGAGCAGCGGACGACGTGCGACGGACACGAACACCTTCCCCATCAACGGTCGTTCGAATCATTGAACGCGCTGATGCTAGTGAACGCAGCGGGTCTCCGGAAACCCGAGGGCACCGGCCCCTACGCTCCCGTCCATGACCACTGACGAGACATCACGTTTTGTGCGGCTGCGAGTGGAACTGGTCCTGGAGATCGAGGACCCGGACGCCCTGACCGGGGCCGCCCTGGAGCGCATCACGGCCGACGAGCTGATGCCGGACGAGGAGCGCGCGCACGCCGGCTCGGCGGTCCGCGAGGACGAGGCGGAGGCGCTGGCGTACCTCGTCGACCCGTTCGACCTGGTCGCCGAGGTGCCGGGGGTGGAGCTGGCGCAGGCGTCCTGGACCAGTGAGCAGGTCGACTACGACCCGGACGCGGACGACTGGGACCTCGACGACGACTCCGACGAGGACTCCGACGCCGACGACGACTCCGACGCCGACGAGGACTCCGACGACGACTCCGGGGAGGAGCCCGGCGGGGGTCCCCGCTGACGGGCCCGGACCTGCGGGCCGGGGGCGGGCGGGCGCTCTCACCCCTCCCGGCGGGCCGACCGCCGGTGCGCCGCGCCGAGGAGGACGAGGACGGCGGCGTCCGTCGGCCACCGGGGCGCGGGCGACGGCCACGCGCATCGGGGCGGCGGGTCGGGGACGAGACGCGGATCACATCGTCACGATACGAGCGGGTCCGGGGCGGCGCGTACGCCCGGGGGAGTACGCGCCGGGGCGCCCTCCGCCCGGGCCGGGGTGCCCGCCTTCCGAGGCCGGGGTGAGCGGTGGGCGAGGGGGTGGTGCGGAGGAGGCCCCGGCAAGGAGGATGATGGGGGCGGGCCGGCACCACCGCCGTGTCCGGTCGACCACCGGACCTCCGCCGCCCGGATTCGGGTGCTTCAGGCACCGGATCCCCGGGCAGGCGAACTGGCGGAGCGCCGGACGGCCGGTGTACGGCGGGCGCGACGGAAGGGTCGTCGCGCCGCGTCCGCACCGGTCCGCCGGCCCGTGCAACCAACCGGCCGCCGCACGCGTCGATCACATCGGTGAGCGGGGCGCGGGGGGTCGCGCGACCGGCAGTGGCGTTCCCCACATCCTTCGCGGATGTGGAACCGGATGCCCTGAGATGGGGATTGTCCACAGTGACGGTCTGGGGAAATCGGCGACGATGGAGAAGCGTGTGATGACGGACAGCAAGCGGCGCAGGGGTCTGGTGGCCGTGTCCGCGGTGCTCGGGGGCGTGCTGGTGCTTTCCGCCTGCAGCGACGGCGACAAGGGCACGGGGTCCGACAGCTCGAAGACGTCGCAGGCGCAGGTCGACGAGGCGGCCGCCAAGGAGGTCTCCAAGGCGCGAATAGCGATCTCCCCGAAGAACGGCTCCGACAACGCCAGCATCAACAACGCCGCCAAGGTCACCGTCACCGACGGCACGCTGACCGAGGTCACCCTGACCGGCGCCGACGGCACCGCCGTCAAGGGCACCATCGCCGCCGACGGCAAGAGCTGGAAGCCGGACGCGCAGCTGGAGCGCTCCACCACCTACAAGCTCTCCGTGACGGCGAAGGACGCCGACGGCCTGGAGGCCCACGAGAACTCGTCCTTCACCACGGTCTCGCCCGACAACAGCTTCATCGGGAACTTCACGCCCGAGGACGGCTCGACCGTCGGCGTCGGCATGCCGGTCTCGATCAACTTCAACAAGGCGATCACCGACCGCAAGGCCGTCCAGTCCGGCATCACGGTCAGCTCCAGCAGCGGCCAGGAGGTCGTCGGGCACTGGTTCAACAACCAGCGCCTGGACTTCCGCCCGGACCAGTACTGGACCGAGGGCTCGACCGTCACGCTGAAGCTCGCGCTGGACGGCGTCGAGGGCGCGGACGGCGTCTACGGCGTCCAGCAGAAGACCGTCACCTTCAAGATCGGCCGCAACCAGGTCTCCACCGTCGACGTCAGCACCAAGCAGATGACGGTCACCCAGGACGGCAAGACGATCAAGACCGTCCCGATCTCCGCCGGCTCCCCGGACAACCCGACCTACAACGGTCAGATGGTGATCTCCGAGAAGTTCAAGGAGACCCGGATGAACGGCGCGACGGTCGGCTTCACCGACGACGACGGCAAGGGCGAGTACGACATCAAGGACGTGCCGCACGCCATGCGCCTGTCCACGTCGGGCACCTTCCTGCACGGCAACTACTGGGGCGCCGACTCGATCTTCGGCAACGCCAACACCAGCCACGGCTGCGTGGGCCTGAACGACGTCAAGGGCGCGGGCGACCCGAACCAGCCCGCCGCGTGGTTCTACAACAACTCGATCATCGGCGACGTCGTGATCGTGAAGAACTCCAAGGACAAGGTCATCCAGCCGGACAACGGCCTCAACGGCTGGAACATGACCTGGTCCCAGTGGAAGGCCGGCTCCGCGGTCTGATCCGCGCCACCCCGCCCCGACACCGAAGCGGCGGCCCTCCCGACCGGGAGGGCCGCCGCTTCGTGTGTGCGGGGGTGCGGGGTGCTCTGGCTCTGGGCTCTGGCTCCGGTCAGCCGACGGCCAGGTGGGCCTCCAGGCTGCCCCGGTTGCCCTTGACGAGGCCGACACCGCCGTCCACCGCGCTCGGGGCCACGCCGGGCGCCGTCTCCCGGTCGGCTCCGGTGCGGGCGTCGAGGACGACGGGGCCGCTCTTCGCCTCCCCGTAGACGGCGCCGTGCCAGGCCGTGGTGACCTCCAGCGAGGTCCGGTCCCCGGTGGGCAGGGACCACAGCTTCTTGCCGGAGACGGCGTCGTAGCCGTTCACCTCGTCGGAGGTGTGCTCCGTGCTGCCGCACACCACGACGCTGCGCTCGTCGTAGACGCAGGTCCAGGCGTTGGCGTCGGTGCCTTCTCGCAGCGGGAGCCGGACGAGCTGCTTTCCGGTCCGGGCGTCGACCACGCCCTCGGTGTCGTCGCCGAAGTCACCGGAGAGCGACTGGTAGACCGCCTGGACCTGGAGCAGACCGGTGCCGATTGCCCGCGCCTTCAGAGTCGTGCTCTTGGCGTACTGCTCCCACAGCTTGGAGCCGTCCTTCGCGGAGAGTCCCACGAGCCGGGTGAACCGGTTCTCGAAGGTCTCGCTCCGGCCCTCGGCCGTGAACTTCTCGGTGCTCCGCACCACGCCGACGACCGCGCCGCCGCTGTAGACGGGGTCGACGAGTCCGGCGTCCTGCTTCTGCCAGAGTTCCTTCCCGGTCGCCGGGTCGAGCGCCCGGACGGCACCGGTCTCGGTCTCGGTGTCGGCGTTGGTCTCGGTCTCGGCGACGACCGCGGCGGTGGCGTCGGCGCCGATGAGGTCCCCCTCCGCGCCGACCGCCGTCCGCCACTTCTCGGTACCGGTGCGCGCGTCGAGCGCGACGACCTCCGTCGAGGTCGTCGCCTTCGAGGTGCCCGTGCCGCCGGTCGTGACCGATACCGCCGCGATCACCAGGGCGCCGTCCCCGTTGGCCACGACGTAGGGACGCTGCTGACCTCGACCGACCGGGGCGGACCACACCGTCTCGCCGCCGACGGTGTCATAGGCCGAGAGCTTCTCCTCGCTCACCGTGTAGGCGAGCCCCTCGTACAGGGCGAACGTGGGGGTGCTGAAACCGATGCTCCCCAGCTCCGGCGAGAGCTTCAGGGAGTCGGGCAGCCGCGTCTCGTTCTCGGCGTCGAACCTGACCGGCGGATCGAAGGTCTTGCGGGCGGGAGCTTTCGCGGTGGCGGACGGTGACGCCTTGTCACCGGACCGCCCGTCCGCGTTCTCCTTCGCCCCGTCCCCGCCGCAGGCGGTGAGTACGCCGCCGAGCAGCGCGGCGGTGGCCACGGCGGTCAGTGATCGCCAGGTACGCAAGGGAATTGCCTTTCGTGGAAGAGGCCGGACCGTCACAGGCGGCGGCCTTTGGGGCGTCCCTGGTCGATTCCGGGGAGCGGGGCTTCGCCGAGCGTGGGCGCGGGGGCGTCGGTTCGCTGGGCGGGGAGTGCCCCGGGGGGTTGGATGCGGTCGCGGAGGCTGGGCCCGTCGTCCTGGAGCAGTTCGGTCAGGTCCTCGCTGACCTCGGCCTCCGCGGGGGCCGAGGGTTTCGCCGCCGCGGCCTTCGCCTCGTTCTCGGCGCGGACCTCGCTCTCGAAGCGGCGGACGTTCTCGACGATGGCCGGATCGAGGCTGTGGTCGAGCGCGACGCGGATCTTGCGCTCGCCCAGTCGCTCCACACCAGGGGGGATCGCGACGTTCTCGTACCGCTCGTTCTGGAGGATGTCGGTCGCGGCGAGGTAGCTCTTCTCGAGCTCCGGATCGTTGAACCGCTGCTTGAACTGGTCGGAGCGGGCGAGTTCGTACAGCTCGTGGTTGTCCATCTTGGCGCGGAAACTGTCCGGCGTGTGGAACTGGAGCTCGAACTTCTCGCCCCGATCGGGGTTCTCCCAGGTCGTGTTGAGCCCCTTGTACACGGGGTCTTCCCAGGTGTTCTTCTCCGAGCCGGGCACGGGACGGTAACCCTGTTCCCGCAGCTGCCCGTACACCTGCTCCGTGGCGGCGGTGTACTCGGCGGTGGGAAAGGTCAGGGTGTAGCGGTGGAGGTCGTTGTTCTGCTCAAGGAGCTCTTCGACCGGCACGCCGCGCATGGCGGACTTCGCCACCTTGCGGCGCAGCGAGTCCAGGCCCTTGAGCGAGTACTCCAGCCCTTCCAGCCTCCCGCCCCTGGTGGCGTGGGACTCTTCGATGCCGACCAGCTTCCGGTCGAGTTCCGCTCGGCCCTGCTGCGCCCGGTGCCAGCTGTCCGTGACGAGCTTGTTCTGCTCGGGTGTGAGCGTGCGGCCCTCGTCGGTGCCCTCTCCGTGCCATGCCCCCGTCTCGTCGATCACAACGCGGTGGCCCCGCTCACGCCGCGGACCTGCTGGAGCAGCCGTTCGGCCTCGTCGGGGGTGACCTCCACGAGGTGTGTGAGCTCGTCGGAGCGCGCGCTGAAGTGGTCGTAGACCCGGTCCGTCGTCTCCCAGGTGTTGGTGACCATGAAAGCCTCGTCATGAACACGCTCGGGGCTGCTGCGGCGCCGTACGACCGAATACGGTGCCTTGCCGCTTCGCCAGGACGCCTCGCTGCCGTATTCGGCCCAGTACCGCACCCACCCCTGACGGTCCGCCTCGAGCTCCGCGGCCCGCTCCGCGGTCACGGAGTGCAGTGCCTCCCGCTTCGGCAGGTACTTCTCGGGTTCGGCGACCGGGCGCCACTCCCAGGTGAGCAGGGACAGGTACTCCCAGGAGTCCCCGTTGCGCCGCCACAGGTTGGCGGGGCGGTCGACCGTGTATCCCGGTGACACGCGGACGAAATACTCGTACTGCTCGCTCATACGTCGTTCCTCCTGGCGGACGCGGCCTTGATGCGCGCCTCGAGCGCCGCCGCGTCCGTGGGGCGGCCGGGGCGGTCGGGTGAGTGGTCGGATTCGCAGTTCTTGAAGGTGTAGTTCTGGTGGATCCGTTCGACGGTCGGCCAGAGCCACATCTGATGCCAGTAGGCCATCTCCTGGCCCGTGCCCCCCGACGCCGCGTCGGCCTCGGAGGCGGCGAGCCAGGCTCCACGCAGCGCCGCCAGCTCCTCGGCCACACCCCCGTGGGCCGGCCAGCAGGGCCAGATGCGCAGATGGAGTTGCGGCGCGTAGTGCCCGCCGAGCCAGTCCACCCAGGCCGACAGGTCCCGCCAGTCGCGGTCCGTCGCCCGGTGCGACCAGGGGCTGCCCACGGGCCGGTCCACCCCGTGCGGCGAGGCGGAGGCGGGGCGGCTCTCCTCCAGCACATGGAGCCGGCCCAGGATCTCGGAGAGCACGCTCTCGATCTCGCGCTGGTCGGTCTTCACCCGGGTGGCGAAGGTGCGCACCAGGGTCTCGAGTTTCTCCCGGTGCTGCCGCATCGCGTCGACGTCCTGTGCGAGGCGTGCGACGGAGGAGGCGAGCACCGGGGTGGTCTCCGTGTTCACGCCCTCTCCGTTCACGCCTTCTCCAGGTGCGGGCCGACCCGTCGTGCCCGGGTCGCCTGTTCGGCGGCCCGCAGTTGCCTGCCGTCGCTCCGGGCGTCCCACGGCAGGAGTTCGGCGATCACACCGGGCGCGCCGCGGAAGAGGAGCAGCGCCTGCCCGCTCGGCAGCTGCCTGATCTCCTCGGGGCGGAGTACCCGGCGCTCGCGCTCGGTGTGGGAACTGGTCGAGACGAAGAGGCGGTTGGACTCGCGGGAGGTGGAGACCTCCCGCATCTCGGTCTCGCCGACGAGTTCGGAGAAGCGGCGAAGTGCCTCGATGTCCTTGAGCCCGCCCATGACCAGGGTGGCGGCCGCGTTGTCGAGCAGGGTGTCGGCCTCCTGCTCGCCCCAGCGCAGGACGGCCTGGGCGAGGGACTGGAGGGCGTACACGATGTGGATGCCGTAGCCGCGCGCGTCGGAGGCGAGCGCGGGGAGCTTCGGCAGCGGGGCGACGTTGGCGACCTCGTCCAGGACCAGGCGCAGGAAGGGGTCCAGGCGGCCCGAGGCGAGCCTCGGTGCGCGGCGCTTGGCGGCGTCGACGACCTCGCCGAGGAGCATGGTCGTCAGCGGTGAGACGTTGGTGGAGGCGTTGGCGTCGCTGATGAGGACCAGGGTGTCGCGGGAGGCCACGAACCGGTCGGCGTCGAAGACGGGCACACCCTCCTGCGGGGTCACGCACCGCAGGACCTTGCGCAGCGCGAGGGGCTCGATCTGGGCGGCGAGGGTTTGCCGGGTGGAGGCGACCGTCTCGTCCGCCCCGGTGGAGACGGACCTCAGCAGCACGTCCCAGCCCGGCTCGGCGCCGGGGTGGTCGGTGAGGATCGCGCGGGGTTCGTCGGCGTTCTCGAGGTTGGTCGCCCAGCGCATCACGTGCTCGATGGTCCGGCCTTCGAGCGCGGCGGCGTGGAGGAGCCGGGTGAGGGCGGAGGAGGCGGTCTGCTGGAAGAAGCCGGCGTTGGTGGAGGACGAGTCGTCGGCACCCATGCCGACCGAGAACGACAGTGCCCGGGAGGTGGCGGTCTCGCCGTCCTGGCAGCCGGCGACCGGGTCCCAGACCATGCGCTCGGGCCATCCGACCGTGTCGAGCGGATCGAAGACCCACACCCTGCCGAGCCGGGAGCGGGGCTCGGCGATGACGTCGAGAACGTCGGCCCGGGTGGAGGTGACGACGAGCGGGCCGGGAGCGTCCAGGCACGCGGGGACGACGACGGTACGTGACTTGCCCGCGCCGGACGGGGCGATGACGGCCACGGAGTCCTCGGGAGTGGCCACCAGCGGTTGCCCGGTGTGGAGTTGGCGTGCGAGGAGCCAGCCGACCTCCTTCAGGTCGGCCCTGGCCGCCGCGCGGGAGTCGAAACTGCCGTCCCCGCGGCTGAAGGTCGTCGCCCGGGTCATCGCGGCGGCGGAGCGGGCCCGTTGCTCGCCGAGGGCGTACCGGGCCTCGTTCGCCGAGGCGAGCCCTTCGCCGCCCCGGCTGCGCGACCGGCGCCGCACAGCGCGGGCCACGAGCCATCCCACGGCGACGGGCCCGAGGAGAAACGCGGCCCAGACGGCGAGCGTGACGCCGGCCGACGCCGGCCGAATGCCGTCGCCGAGACCGTCGAGGGGCTTGTTGACGATCAGGGCGGCCACGGTGGACGTGACGTCGGACAGGGCCAGTCCGTCCGCGGTCGCCCACACGGCGAGATGCCAGGAGACGGCGACGGCGGCGATACCGCAGCCGGCCTTCAGGACGGTCGTCTCTCCCTTGGCCTCGGTCTTCTGGGGCTTGCGCCCCACGTCACGTCCGCGGCTCATTTTCATCCCCCCGATGCGCCGGAACTCGCCCGGCTCAATGCCGTCGTGATCAGGCTGACCGTAGCATCTGCAATTTTAGGGGCAGTTGGGCCGCTCACGGAGTGAGGTTGGCCGCCGGGCTGTCCGAGGTTGTGGTTACACTCGGCCCGCCCGGTCACCGGGTTCGCCGACCGGCTCCTGCGGTCGGCCGTAGGATGATCAACGGGGTACGGGGAAGAGCATGAGGGCGCTGCCCAAGGCTATTCGTGTCATTTTGAATCTGCCTGAGCAAACCGGGCAACAGTCGGACAGTCAGGAGAGATCCGGCACGTCCGGAGGCGGCCGGCAGGGCCTGCCGGCGGACACCGCGGGCGGGGATCGGTCCAATCCGTGGGTGGAGGCGTCCAGGCGGCTGGAACCGGCCACCGGCCCGGTCGGCCGGGGGGACGCGGGCTCTGCCGCGTCCGGTGCCGCGGGTCGTGGCCCCGGGGCCAGGTCTGCCGCCGGCGTGCCGTGGAACGTGCAGGAGGAGGGCAGCGGGGCCAGGTTCGCGAGGCGGTTCGGCCGGGGTGTGCTGTGGACGGTCATCGTGCTCGCGGCGGTCACGGGCGTCCGCTCGTGGTTCATCCCCAACACCCCCGGGAAGGCTCCGGCCCCGGTCGTGCAGGCGCCACCTCGCTATGCCGAGGCCGAGGCCCAGGCGGTGGCATCCCGGTTCGCCCGTGCCTATCTGACGTGGAGTGAGGACTCCGCCTCGGAGCGGGAGAGCGCCCTCGCCCTTGATCTGGTGCCCGGTGTCGAGGCCCGGCTCGGCTGGGACGGCAAGGGCAGACAGCGGGTCGTCCAGTTGTATCCGGGTGGTGTGACGGTGCTCGAGGACGGCCGGGCGCGGGTTCGCGTCGAGGCCCTCGTCGCGGGCAGAGCCGACCCGAAGGCCAAGCCGCAGCCGCAGTGGATCGGACTGGACGTGCCGGTGGCCCGGGTGGGCGAGCGGATCGCCGTGACCGGTGCGCCCGGTGTCGTCGCGCTCGCCCCGCCGGGTGACCCGGAGCCCGTCGACGCGCCGGAGCCCGACCCGGCGATGTCCACGCAGTCCATGGACGTCGTGGAGCAGTTCTTCAAGCAGTACGCCGACGGGGACCCGTCGGCGGTCGCCGCTCCCGGTGTGCGGATCCCGGCCCTGCCCAAGGGCTATGAGCTCACCGCGGTGAGCAGCTGGGTCGTGGACCTCGGCAAGGGGGACGACCGGACAGGGACCGCCGTCGTCACCTGGAGCACGGCCGGCGGAACCGTCTCCCAGACGTATCGCGTGAGCATCACGCGGGTGGCCTCGGCCGAAGCGGGGCGCTGGCAGGTCTCGGGCCTCCACGGCGGGGCGTACTGAAACTTCCTCACGGGTCCGGCGGACTCACCCCGAACAGACGCTAGGAAAGGGTTGTGGCATGTCCATGATAGAAATTGCGGCTCCGTTGACGGACGGCGCGGAGCTCAAGGACTGGGTCCTGCTGATCGCAGGCAACATCTTCATCGTCATCCTGGCCGTCCGAGGCATCGGCTACTACGCCAAGCGGGAGTGGGGCGAACTGATCGGCCACCTCATGGCCGCGGTCGTGATCGCCGGCATCGTGTACGCGCCCAACGTCGCCATCGGCCTCTTCCGGGGGATCTGGGAGAAGGTCGCAGGAGCCTGATGCGCAAGGGCTACACGTTCACGCGCCATTTCGACCTGGAGACGCGCCAGCACGAGCTGATGGGTCTGGACCTGGGGGAGGGCGTCCCGCGGCGGACCCTGATCCTCGGCGTGGCCCTTTTCGCGACGTGGTGCGGCGGCCTCGTGCTCATCTTCGGCGCACCGTCCAAGTACACGTTCTCGGTGTACATGCTGCCGCCTCTGATCATCGCCGTGCTGGGCGCCCAGCGGAACCGCCGGGTCGACCGGCGCCGCAACCTCACCTGCTGGGCCCTCACCTGGCGCTACGTCACGAGTGGACACCGGCCCATCATCAACGGCGGCCGCCGGGCCGCCGAACGCTCGGAGTGGATTCCGGTGCGGGCCCGCTGGGGCGAACGCGTCGACCAGCTGCTCGACCTCCCGGGCTTCGGCGGACTGGAGCCGCTGCTCAGCGGCAGCAGGCGTGAACCCACGGCCTCCGCCATCCGGCTGGACGGCCGAGCCCGGATGTACGGGCCCGACCGGGTGTGGCGGGCACGGGAAAGAGCCGGCCTCACCGACAAGAAGACGTCGCGACCCAGTAGGAAGGCGAAGGCGTGAAGCTCACCAAGGCACTCGGACGCTTCATGGGCCTCGGCCCCGAGCGGGCGCTCCCGCCACCCCGCTACGAGGCCATCGCGGACGGCCTCGTCATCACGGACACGGTCGCGGAGGCATGGTTCGTGCTCTCCGGTTCCAACACCGACCTCATGGCGGAGCCGGCCCGCGACGCCGAACAGGACGTGATCGGCTCGGTCCTGGCGCGCACCCTGGCCGGCTACGACTGCCACCTCAAGGTGCTGTGGTCCCCGCTCAACGCGTCCGACTACGTGGACGAGTCCGAGCAGCTCTTCTCCGCGGGACACCACCGGGAGTGGACCCAGCTGCGCGTCGACCGCCTGGACATGCTCGAACTGCCCACCCGGCACCTGCTGCTGGGCGTGCGGATCGCCGAACGCAACAACCAGACCAAGGCGAAGAGCCGGGCCGGCTTCCAGGAGGCGCTCGGCCTCGGCACCCGCGCCGTCTCGTACAAGGAACTCGCGCGCCTGGACGCGCTCACCCGCCGCCTGGGCCGGCAACTGGAGAGCACCCCCTGGCGGGCGCAACCCGCCACGGTGGAGATGCTCGGCTGGATGATCGCCCGCGAGCAGCACCGCAGCGCGCCGGTCCCCGCGCCCAACGGCGACGGAGCCATCTCGGGCGCCAAGCTCGTCCAGCTTACGCAGGGCCGCGTCATGCCCCACTCCGACCACCTCCAGATACTGGACGGCCGGGGCGAGCCCACCGCCTGGGTCTCCGTGCTCGCCCTCACCGGATTCCCGGAGGAGATGGAGAGCCCCGGCAGCGGGGAGTGGCTCCGGGCCGTCTCGGAGATCACCTACATCCCCGAGAACGACGACGACACCTTCCAGGACTACGGGCAGATACCCGTCGTCCCGGTGAACCCCGAGGTCTCCGTCCGCTTCGAGGTGATGCACAAGCGGGACGCCCTCAAGACCATCGACGAGGTCCGGAGGCTGGCGAAGGAGCAGCGCCAGTCGGCCGCCAAGCACTCCGCGGGCGAGGCCGGACGCGAGATCGAGGAAACCGAGCAGGTGATGGCCGAGCTCGCCCGGGACATGAAGCGGGACGACGTCACCCTCATCGAGGACCACCCGCGGCTCGTCGTCACCAGTGAGCTGAGCCTGGAGGACTTGCGGGCCAGGGTCGACGCGGTCGTCTCCTACTACGGCGGCATAGGCATCGAGGTCGTCGTCGGCACCGACGAGCAGCGCGAGTTGTGGATCGAGGCCCAGGCCGGAGACCTGGTCCGGGTCTCGGACCTGGGGCACACCCGCACGGTGGACGCCTTCGCGGGCTCCTGGTTCTGGGGCGGCGCGCAGGTCGGGGACGACAACGGTCCCATCATCGGCTACCTCACCGGTTCCACCCCGGGTGTCGTCCGCAACGACCTCACCGCCGGCTCCGAACGCGGCGACGCGACCACCACCGCGTTCATCGGCCGCTCCGGCCGCGGCAAGACCACCGGCATGATGCTGAGCCTGCTCGACGCCGGCTTCCGCGAGGCGTTCGTGCTGGCCCTCGACTTCAAGGGCGACATCGGCGGACTCGTCACGGCCGCGCAGTCCTTCGGCCTCAACTCCCACCTCGTCCAGACCGGCACGCACTACGCGGGCGTCGCCGACCTCTTCGGCATGCTGGGGGAGGACGAGCGGGCGCAGGTGGAGGTGCCGGCCCAGCTGGGCATCGCCCTGCCGTCCCATCTGCGTGCCCGTGGCGCCGAGACCCCGATCCAGAAGGCCGTCAACCAGGTCGTGGCCGAGGGGGACCCGGCCACCTGGAAGGTGATCCAGCGCCTGAGGACCAGTGACGACCCGCTCGCGCAGGAGACCGGCGAGGCGCTCTACGAGCTGTCCCTCACCGGTGTCGGCGCACCCTTCATGGGGCGGCCGTCGGGCGAGCCGATGCTCGTGCCCAAGCCCGGCCTGTGGGTGGTCCAGATGCCCGGACTGTCGCTGCCGGACGCCGACAGCGACCGCGAGGACTGGAACGTCACCCAGCGCCTGTCCGTCGCCCTGATGCACTCCATGATCGCCTACGCCGTCACCACGGCCGGCCGGAAGGACCTGCGCGGCCTGCGCAAGGTCGTGGCGGTCCCCGAGGTGCATGTGCTCACGGCGACACGCGAGGGCAGCGCGTTCCTCCAGTACATCGCCCGGGTCGGCCGCGCCCTGTCGACTGCCCTGGTCGTCGACACCCAGGACCCGGAGACCCTGGCGGGCCTCACCGGTCTGGTCGAGCAGTTGACCACGGTCTTCGGTTTCCAGCTCACCACACCCCAGCAGCAGAGCGCGCTCGCCGCGCTCCTCGGACTGCCGGACGACGAGCACACCCGCCGGCTGATCCAGGCCATCGGTCTCCAGCCCGACGGCGAGATCCGGCACGGCCACTGCATCACCCGCGACCGCCGGTTCTCCTGCGCCACCACACAGTTCGACATCCCGAGCGGCGATCTGCTGCAACTGCTCAGCACGACACCGAAGATCAGCAGGTTCGGCGCCGGACCGCAGGAGGAGAAGGCATCGGATCCGGGGACGGACCTGGCACAGGAGGCACTGGCATGAGCGGCGTTCCTGGCGGCGTCCGCGAAGGACGGGACCGATGAGGCTGCGCACCATCGCGATTCCGGTCCTCGGACTGCTGGCCACCATGGCGGTCACGGCGAACGTGGCCTACGCGGCCGAACCCATTCCCCCAGTGGGAGTCGGGGGCCTGATTCCGGAGAACGCCGAGCCCGGGGGCAACGCGACGACCCTGTACGAGACCTACTCCACGGATCTCAGCGTCTGGACACTCGATTCGGACATCGAGACGGGCGTCACCGAGTGGGAGGGCAACGGCCTCTACCTCCAGCATCTGCTCAACCAGGTGCTGATGGGCATCATCGTCCTGATCGGCCGTGCGTGCGTGGTCATCACCCAGTGGGCGATCCAGGGCGCGTCGGTCACCGACCTCACCGATCCGATCGAGAAGGCGATCTCCGGCGCCGCCAACACCCTGATCCCCACGGTGCTTCCGGCCTGCCTCGTCATCGGAGCACTCGTCGCCTACGGGAACCACCGCAAGGCCCAGGGGTCGCAGATGTCCCAGGTGGGCTGGCTGGTGGCCGCGTCGGTCTTCTCGATGTCCCTGCTGACGAGTCCCGGTGTCTGGGTCGACGGCATCAACTCGGTCCGCAACATCGGCTCGGACGTGTCGTTCAGCGTGGCCAACGCCGGGATCGGCGAGCCCGGTGCCTATCCGATCGAGCTGTCCCACGAACCGACGTTCAAGGGTGACGCGCGGACGAACGTCACCCGCAAGGCGGGCGACGCCGTATGGCGGACCTATGTGGCGACGCCCTGGTGTGTGGCGGAGTTCGGCAGTCTGGAGGTCTGCCGGAAGGAAGGCGAGAATCTGCTCAACGTCGCCAAGGACGGGGGTGACAGAAAGAAGTTCCTGCACGAGAACGTCCACGACGACGGGGGCAGCGACAAGGGGACCTTCGTCGGTGAGAAGTCGGTCGACTGGCGTCAGGGCCAGACTCCGGCCGGCCGGATGATGGTGCTGATCCTGGGGATCGTCGCCGTGGTCATCTACGCGGTACTCGCCCTGATGCTGGCCTTCGCCTCGATCGCCTCGCTGCTGGGCGCGTTGATGCTGCTGATATCCGGGGTGATCTTCGCCTGTCTGTGGGTCATTCCCGGCCGGCCGAGACAGTGGGGCGTCAAGTGGTTCGACGCGCTTCTCGGCATGGTGCTGCAGTCCTTCATCGCCACCCTGGTCCTCAGTTGCGTCATGATCATCACGGTGGTCTGCACGCAGTCGGCGGAGAAACTCGGCTGGCTGGTGGCCTCCGGTCTCTCGATCACCGCCGCCATCGTGGCGTTCAAGTTCCGCCGGCTCGTCGAGACGATCGTCGGCTCGATGAGCGGACTCAGCTCCGAGGCCGGTATCGCCGGCCTCGCCACGGCCAAGGCCGGTGCGCTTGCCGGAAAGGCGGCGGCCTTCGGCGCCAAGGCGCCGTTCCGGGCCGGTATGGCGACGGGCAACGGCATCGGCAGGATGCAGGGTGCGTACGCCAACTGGCGGAACAGGAAGTCCGGTTCGGAAGCCGGTTCCGACGGCGGCGGCGAGTCGGCGGCGGGTGCGGTGACGCGCGGCGGCCGCTTCCGCAGCAGCACCCCGCCACCTCTGCCGACCGACCGCACCACCGCCCCGGGCGGCGGAGCGGCGGGCCAGGACGTCGGAAAGGACGTCGGGCAGGGCCCCGGACGGGTCGCGGGGCGCGACGGCACCCAGCCGGTCGGTACGGCGGGCCGCGCGGGAGCAGGCGGCAAGTACGGGAAGTCCGCGGCGGAGAAGGCGCCGGGCGACCGCCCCGGACAGCGCCACGGCAGGACCGCGCCGCCGCAGCGGCAGAGCTCGTCGTTGGACGCCATGCAGGACCGTCAGCGTGCCCGACTGCAACGAGCGGACCGCCGGGGTCAGGCGGGGCAGCAGCCGGTACGGCCGCGCCGACGGCCCGCCGGCACGGGGGACTTCAACTTCCGCAAGCTCCAGCCGAACCGCCGCCCCGAGCCGTCGTCCCCCTCCCGGGCGGTGCCCGTGCAGCGAGGAGGCCGGCCGCGGCCTTCCGGTGAGCAGCAGCGCACCGGCCGCGGCCGGTAGCGGGACAGCCGGCGGCCGGGGCGGATCGGAATGAGATCCGTCCGTCCCGGCCGTCGGCCCGCCCACAGGCACATCACCAGAGCGGAAAGGCACATCGGTGGAGAAGAAGCGTCGGCAGGAGCCGCCCGAGCCCGAGGCTTGGAGGCAGATGCTCAACGCGCAGTACGACTACCCCGACGACCTCACCCCGGCGAACGCCGGGCGGAAGGCGCGCCGCAGTGCGCGCAAGGAGTGGCGCGCGGCCGACCGGGAAGCCCGCCGCGCCTACGTGCGGGGCCTGCGGGAGAAGGAACCCGCCACGCCCGGCGGGATCATCCTCCTGGCCGTGGTGCTGCTGGCCGTCGGCGCGCTCGGCATGTGGCTCTTCCCCAGGGACACGGACGACCGGGCACAGCCCGCGAACCGGGTGTCGGCGAGCCCGACGGCCGCGGACACCGCGCCCGGCTCCCCTGACGGGAAAGGGCAGCAGCCGCCCGCTTCTGCGTCGCCCTCGGAGACGGCTGCGGACCTGTCGCGGCCCGACACGGTCGCCGCCGCCTTCATCAAGGCCTACCTCACGCGTGATCCGGTGAAGGACCAGGGACCCCGGGCGTCCGTCGAGCGGGCGGAGCCGTGGATGACCAAGAGTCTGACGCAGAACCTGATCGCTCACCCCGACCCGGCGTACCAGCGCCTCGTCATCCAGGGCGGAGTGGCCACGGTCAAGAAGGTCGATGTGGCCGAGGCGGGTGACGAACTGCCGGTCGACATCCCCAAGGTGCGGGCGTTCCGCGAGGTGAGTGCCTCGATCGTCGTCGAGGAGTGGGAGACCGTCACGGAGGTCCGCAAGCTGCACCTGGAACTCGTCTACACCGAAAAGGGCTGGCTCGTGGGCCGGATCCTGGATCTGGTCTAGCGGTGAAGGGTCAAGCAGTTCTGAACGCGGCCGCCGGGGTGGCCGGCCGCGCCATGGGCCTCAAAGTCGGTGCGGTGGGCTCCGTCGTCTTCCTGATCGCCCTCGTGCTCCTGGGGTCGTTCTCCGGAAGCGGCGAGTCCGCGGCGGGGGAGGGCAGCAACTGCCCGGGCAACGCCGATGTGGGCGACATCGGGGACACCGGGCTGCCTCCCAGCCAGGACCAGATCACCAACGCCAAGATCATCGACGGGGTCGCCGCGAAGCGGAAGCTGCCCGGCCGCGCCACACTCATAGCCCTCATGACGGCGCTTCAGGAGTCCGGCCTGCGGAACATCGACTACGGCGACCGCGACTCGGTAGGGCTCTTCCAGCAGCGGCCTTCGGCCGGTTGGGGCACGGTGCAGCAGATCATGAACCCCGAGTACTCGGCCAACGCCTTCTTCGGAGGACGGGGAGCGGGGCATCCGCGCGGTCTGGTCGACGTCAAGGACTGGCAGGTCAAGCCGCTCGGCGTCGTCGCGCAGACCGTTCAGGTGTCGGCGTTCCCGGCGCTGTACGCACCCCGCGAGGGCCAGGCCCGCACCATCGCCCGGAAGGCCGGCATCGACCTCGGGCGGTCCGGCGAATCCGGGAGCAGCACCGCACCGGTGATCGACGGCGGCTCCTCCTGCACCGACGGCGGCGGAACGCCCGGCAAGCCCGGTGAGCCCTTCCACGACGGCAACGCCTCCTGGCCCGCCCAGGTGAAGAACCCCCGCTCGACCGCGGACGCGATCGCCTGGGCGAAGAGGGAGGTGAACGGCGGGCCCGACTGGCTGCGCATGTGTCTGGCGTTCACTGCCCGTTCGTACGGCTGGGGCTTCTCCGGCACTCCGTACGCCATCGACCACTACCAGAAGGTCATGCCCGCCTCCATGCGGCACGACCGCGACCGCAATCCGCCGCCGGGAGCGCTGATGTACTGGGACACCGGCAGTCGCGCCGGCCATGTGGCCGTCTACGTCGGGGACGGAAAGATCGCCAGTAACGACATCAAGCGCGCGGGGTACATCGACGTCGTGCCCGCGACCGATCCCGAGACCAAATGGGGGGCCGAGTATCTCGGGTGGTCGCCTCCCTATTATCCCAAGGGAGGATGATCATGACGCGGTCACCCCGTAGGCTCCGAGGTGTGAGCCGGCGCGTCATCCGGGGGAGGAACTGATCACCGTGCCTGTCATCGCAGACCCCTCGACCGTACCGCTGACGCCCGTGCTCACCATCCTCCTGGGGGCCGACGGCAGTGTCAGCGTCAACGGCGAGGCCGTGCCGGCCGACGGCGACCCCCGAGTGGCGGGGCTCGCGGAGGTACGGATCAAGGCCGCGTTCCTCGGCCGCCCCGTACGGGTCACGGCCAAGGAGCCGGACGGGTCGGCCTGGGCGCTGATCGTGGACGTGGACGGCGCGGTGACGCCGCTGTCCGACCCGCACCCCCGTCCGGAGCCCGCGGCCTCCGTGCCCACGTCGCCGCCCGCCTCTCCGCAGTTCGTCGCGCCGGTCGCGGCCGCGCCCGAGGTCCGGCCGGCCGTCGACTGGGACGCCCCCCTGCCGGCGGAGTACACCCCGCTGTGGGACTGGATCATGGAGGCCGCGCAGCGGGGCGATCTGCGCACGGCCGGTGCCCTCGCCACCGAACTGGTCGGTGAACTCACCCACCGCTACGGTTCCGGTCATCCCGCCACGCTGAACTCCCAGCTCAACGAGGCGTACTTCGCCCTGCTCGCTCACGACCACCGCAGGGCGGCTCTTCTGTACGCGCACACGGCCCGCCGGCTGGCAGCGGCCGGGGCGCCCCACGCCGTGGTCCAGAAGGCGGCCCGGAACGCCCACGCCAGTTGGAAAGAGGTGGCCGATCCGGCAGCCGCGCTCGAGATCGGCCGGCATGTGCTGGAGATGTGGCACGCGGCGGCCGGGGACGACCGCCGGCCGATCGGATGGACGGAACGCCGGCTGCGGACACTCACCGAGCGGCTCGCGGACGAAACGACCGGTTGAACCGGCTGGACACGGAGCGAGCCGTCGAGCAGCAGTCCGGCCGGCTCACCCCGGACGGGCCCCACGCCTCACGCCGTGCCCGCGTCCGCCGGGATCTCGTCGACGCCCCAGCCCGCCAGCAGGCGGAGGGACTCGGCGGAGCGGGTGCCGGGTTCGGCGTGGTAGGTGACGAGGGAGAGGTCGTGGTCGTCGGGGAGGCGCAGGGTCTCGTAGGCGAGGGACAGTTCGCCCACCAGGGGGTGGTGCAGGCGCTTCACGCCGTGGCCCTTCTCCTGCACGGTGTGGGCCGCCCACAGGGAGCGGAACTCCTCACTCTTCACGGACAACTCGCCGACCAGGGAGGAGAGTCGCGGGTCGTCCGGGTAGCAGCCCGCGCACAGCCGCAGGACGCTCACCACCTCGATCGCCTTGCACTCCCAGTCCAGGTACAGCGCGCGGGAGTTCGGGTCCAGGAACACCAGCCGGGCCATGTTCCGCTCCGCCGGCTCCATCGCGGCGAAGTCGCCGAACAGGACGCGGGCCATGCGGTTCCACGCCAGGATCTCCAGGCGCCGCCCCAGGAACAGCGCCGGGGCCTGGTCCATGGTGTCGATCAGCTGCTGGAGCTGCGGCCGCACCTTCTGCGTCCGGTGCACCGCGCCCCGCTTCTTCTTCGCCTTGGGCTTGGCCAGATGCGTCAGATGCGCGTGCTCGGTGTCCGACAGCCGCAGCGCCCGCGCGATCGAGTCCAGCACCTCGGTGGACACGTTCTGCCCGTTCCCCTGCTCCAGCCGTGTGTAGTACGCCACCGACACCCCCGCCAGCTGCGCCAGCTCCTCCCGGCGCAGCCCCGGGACGCGGCGGTGGCGGCCGAAGTCGGGCAGCCCGACGTCCTCCGGCTTCAGCCGGGCCCGCCGGGACCGGAGGAATTCGCTGAGTTCGACACGCTGGTCCATCCCTCAAGTATTGGCCACCCCCGGGACGGCCCGCCGGACGAGCCTGACCCTGCCAGTGGTAGGCACGGCGGACGTAGGCACGGCAGAGGGCTGGGTGGCTCCGCCGTGACCAGGCAGGCTCGACGCCATGACCACGAACGTATCCACCGTCCCCGCCTACGCAGCCCCCGCCGCGGGCGCCCCGCTGGAGCGCACCACGATCCCGCGCCGGGCCGTCGGCGAACACGACGTACTGATCGACATCAAGTTCGCGGGCATCTGCCACTCCGACATCCACCAGGCCCGTGACGGCTGGGGCACCGGCATCTACCCGATGGTCCCCGGCCACGAGATCGCCGGGATCGTCACCGAGGTCGGCCCGGGCGTCACCCGGTTCAAGGCCGGTGACCGGGTGGGCGTCGGCTGCCTCGTCGACTCCTGCCGCGACTGCGACAACTGCCGGGCCGGTCTGGAGCAGTACTGCACCGGTGGCAGCGTCGGCACGTACAACGCCCTCGACAAGAACGGCGAGCCCACCTACGGCGGCTACTCGACCCGTATCGTCGTCGACGAGCGCTTCACCGTCCGCATCCCCGAGGGCATCGCCCTCGACGAGGCGGCCCCGCTGCTGTGCGCGGGCATCACGCTGTACTCGCCGCTGCGCCACTGGCAGGCCGGCCCCGGCAAGAAGGTGGCGATCGTCGGGCTCGGCGGCCTCGGCCACATGGGCGTCAAGATCGCGCACGCGCTCGGCGCCGAGGTGACCGTGCTATCGCAGTCGCTCCGCAAGAAGGACGACGGCCTGAAGCTCGGCGCCGACCACTACTACGCGACCTCCGACGACGCCACCTTCGAACAGCTCGCGGGCACCTTCGACCTGATCGTCTCCACGGTCTCCGCGCCGCTGCCGCTCGACCGCTACCTCGGTCTGCTGCGCACGGACGGGGCCTTCGTGAACGTCGGCGCCCCGGAGGAGCCGGTCTCGCTGAACCTGTTCTCCGTCATCGGCGGCCGCAAGACCCTCGCCGGGTCCGGTATCGGCGGCCTCCCGGAGACCCAGGAGATGCTCGACTTCTGCGCCGAGCACGGCCTGGGCGCGGAGATCGAGGTGATCCGGGCCGACGAGATCAACGAGGCGTACGAGCGGGTGCTGGCCAGCGATGTGCGGTACCGGTTCGTGATCGACACGGCGACGATCTGACGAGATCGACACGGCGACGACCTGACGATCCGGAGACCGACGGCAGGGCGGCAGGCGGAGGCGGCACCGGTACGCGCGCCCGCCCGTCGAAGACCCCCGGCCATGACCCGGGAGGTAATCGACGGGCGCCCGCCCCGCCCGGCACGATCGCGGTGTGCCCGGAACCCCGGGCCCACCGCCGCCCCGCCCCGACCGGGAGGACCCGCCATGACCGCGTACGCCGTCGCCCATCTGCAGCCCCCGGCCCGTCTCGACGACGAGGTCTTCGACTACATGGAGCGCATCCAGGCCACCATGGAGCCCTACGGCGGGCGCTTCCTCGTGCACGGCGCGAACGTCGAGGTCGTGGAGGGCGACTGGCCCGGCGCACTGGTGATCGTCGCCTTCCCCGGTCTGCGCGAGGCCCGCGCGTGGTACGCCTCCGACGCCTACCGGGCCCTGATCCCCCTGCGCACCCGCCATATGCCGGGGGACATCGTCCTCGTCGAGGGCGTGGGCCCCGGCTACGACGCGGCCGGGACGGCCGCGCACCTGCGGCAGGTCCAGGGCACGGCGGCGGCCTGAGCCCGTCGAACCCGCCCCCCGGCCGGGCCCGCGCCGGCCCGGCCGGGGCCCTCACCCCGCTCCCTCCGGCGCATGGCACACCGCCTCCACGTTGTTGCCGTCCGGATCCCGCACGAACGCGCCGTAGTACGCCGGGTGGTACTCCGGCCACACTCTCGGCTCGTGCAGCACCTCGGCGCCCGCTTCCACCGCCGCGTCGAAGAAGGCGCGCACGGCCGCCCGGTCCGGCGCCGAGAAGGCGAGATGCGCCTCCCGGGCCGCCCCGCCCGTCACCGCCGGCCCGATCCAGAACGTCGGGAAGTCCTTCCCGTACCCGATCACCGTCCCCTCCTCCCGCTCGAAGAGCCGCGTGCCGCCGAGAGTGGCCAGCACCCGGTCGTAGAAGGCGGCGCTCGCCGCCGTGTCCGTCACCTGTACCGATACGTGGTCGATCATTCACCGAGGGTGACACATGCCACTGACAGTCGGGCGGGAGCGCCGTCCGGGCCGGGCTCGGGCGCCCCGGTCCGTGTTCCGGTACGCGTACCGCACGTCACCCCCGGCCGCCGCCGGAATCGCCGGGACCCCTCGGGCGTTCAGGAAGTGGGCAGGGGTCCGGGTGGCGTGCGCGCCCCCGGGACGGACGCCCGGACGAACGAGCCGGCATGGACGACATGTACGGGTACGACGAAGGAGGAGGCTGCAATGGCGGCGCAGACGCAGAGGGCCGTGCTGGCGGGCGGGTGCTTCTGGGGGATGCAGGACCTGGTCCGGCGGCTTCCGGGAGTGACGGCGACGCGCGTCGGCTACACGGGCGGCGACGTGGAGAACGCGACGTACCGCAACCACGGCACGCACGCGGAGGCCATCGAGATCCTCTTCGACCCCGAGCGGACGAGCTTCCGTGAGATCCTGGAGTTCTTCTTCCAGATCCACGACCCGACGACCAGGAACCGCCAGGGCAACGACATCGGCCTCAGCTACCGCTCGGCGATCTACTACGTGGACGACGAGCAGAAGCGGGTCGCCGTGGACACGATCGCCGACGTGGACGCCTCAGGGCTGTGGCCCGGCCCGGTCGTCACCGAGGTCGAGCCGGTCGGTCCCTTCTGGGAGGCGGAGCCGGAGCACCAGGACTACCTGGAGCGGTACCCGGACGGGTACACCTGCCACTTCCCGCGCCCGGGTTGGCGGCTGCCGGCCCGCGCGGAGGGCTGAGCGGGGGCTCACAGGCCGGCCGCGGGGCGGGGGCGGCGGGGTGGCTCAGCCCCGCAGCGTCGCCGGGCTGCCGCCGTTCGCCTCGTAACCCGCCACCGCGAGCGCCCGGTAGACCGTGTACTCGGCCGCCGGGTCGCCGTTGTGCGTCCACGGCAGGGCGCCGACGTGCCCGTCCACGTAGACGAGCTGGTTCATGGCCTCCGCCCAGCGCTCGCCGCGCACCAGGAAGAGGATCAGCAGGTGCCGGACGTGGGCGAGCATCGGGTCGTCCGCGCGGGCGGAGTGGACCGCGTACAGCGCGCCCTCGACGGCCTTGGTGACGACCGCGCTCTGGTAGAAGCCGCTGACCAGGTTGACCTCGGGCAGGTGCTCGTACACCGCGAACAGCGGCAGCGCGGCGAGCAGGGAGCCCTGCGGGGCGCGGGCAGCGGCGGTCGTCGCGAAGTGGTCGGCCTCCTCGCGGGAGCCGTGCCACTTCTCGCAGAGGTAGTGCAGCGCCGCGAGGTGCGCGCCCATGTGACCGGGCGCCCGGTCGATGACCTTGGCCCAGAGCTGGTCGAACTGCTCGTGGGAGTCGCCGAGTCCACGGGCGACGGCCAGGTCGACGATGTACGGGACGGGGTCGCCGGGCGCCAGCAGCGCGGCCTGGGCGCAGACGGACCGGGCCTCCTGCAGGATGATCCGGAACTCGTCCGTCCCCGCGGCGGCCGTCCGCCACGCCTGCTGGACGAGGAACTCGGCGTGCACCTGCGCACCGCCCGCGTCCTTCGGGGACTCGGAGCGCCAGGCGCGCAGCCACGCCCCGCCGGTGCCGGGCTGCTGCTGGAGTTCGAGGGACGCGGCGCCCGCGAACGCCTGCACCCGCTGCCAGCGGGTCTCGCTCTCCTTGGGCGTCCCGGCGAGGAGTTGCGAGGCGGCCCGCCAGTCCTGGGTGCGCTGGACGACGTCGAGCACGTCGAGGAGGTCCTGGTCGGGGCCCGGCAGGCGGACGTCCAGCTGTTCCTGGCGCACGAAGCCGTAGGTGTCGGGGTCGGCGGCGTCGGGCGAACCGGGCGCGGCGAGCCGGATGCCCGAGCGGCGGCGCAGCATGAACGGGCCGACGACCGCGGCGAGCATGCACAGCGCGATCAGGAACCAGAGAATCTCCATGGCCCCATTGTCCCGGACGCCCGCCGTCCCCCGACCGGGCAGGTCCCCCCTGTGGTCGCGGCACGTGTGGTCGCGGCATGTGTGGTCTGGGCACGTGTGGTCTGGGCACGCGTGGTCTGGGGACGTGTGGTCGCGGCACGCGTGGTCCGGGCCCATGCGGTCCGCGGATATGTGATCGAGAGACATGTCCTCCGGGCATGTGTGGTGCGCGTATATGTGGTGCGGGCATGTGTGGTCCGCACCCGGCCCGTCACAGGACTACGCTCGGGCCTCATGAGCGACGAGCACACCTTGCACAGCTTCGAGACCCGCGCGATCCACGCGGGCAACACCGCCGACCCGCTGACCGGCGCGGTCGTCCCGCCCATCTACCAGGTGTCCACGTACAAGCAGGACGGCGTGGGCGGTCTGCGCGGCGGCTACGAGTACAGCCGCAGCGCCAACCCGACCCGTACCGCGCTGGAGGAGAACCTCGCGGCGATCGAGGGCGGCCGGCGCGGTCTCGCCTTCGCCTCGGGTCTGGCCGCCGAGGACTGCCTGCTGCGCACGCTGCTGGCGCCCGGCGACCACGTGGTCATCCCGAACGACGCGTACGGCGGCACCTTCCGCCTGTTCGCCAAGGTCGTGGCGCGCTGGGGTGTGGAGTTCTCCGTCGCGGACACCTCGGACCCGGCGGCGGTGCGCGCCGCGGTCACCGACCGCACCAAGGTGATCTGGGTCGAGACCCCGTCCAACCCGCTGCTCGGGATCACGGACATCGCCGCCGTCGCGGACGTGGCCCGCTCCGCCGGTGCCAAGCTCGTCGTGGACAACACCTTCGCGAGCCCCTACCTCCAGCAGCCCATCGCGCTCGGCGCGGACGTGGTCGTGCACTCGCTCACCAAGTACATGGGCGGCCACTCGGACGTCGTCGGCGGTGCGCTGATCGCGGCCGACGCGGAGCTGGGCGAGGAACTGGCGTACCACCAGAACGCGATGGGCGCCGTCGCCGGTCCGTTCGACGCGTGGCTGGTGCTGCGCGGCATCAAGACGCTGCCGGTGCGCATGGACCGCCACAGCGAGAACGCGACCCGGGTCGCGGAGATGCTGACCACGCACCCGAAGGTGACGCAGGTCCTCTACCCGGGCCTGCCCGAGCACCCCGGCCACGAGATCGCGGCCAAGCAGATGAAGTCCTTCGGCGGCATGGTCTCGTTCCGCGTCCAGGGCGGCGAGGCCGCGGCGGTCGAGGTGTGCGACCGGGCCAAGCTGTTCACGCTGGGCGAGTCCCTCGGCGGCGTCGAGTCCCTGATCGAGCACCCGGGCCGGATGACGCACGCCTCCGTCGTCGGCTCCGCGCTGGAGGTCCCGGCGGACCTGGTGCGTCTCTCGGTCGGCATCGAGGCGGTCGACGACCTGCTGGCGGACCTGCGCCAGGCCCTCGGCTGACCTTGTTCGCCGGCCCCCGGCCGGTGGCTCCCGGGCCCGTCCGCCCGCGCACCGCGCCGGCGGACGGGCCCTTCGCACATCCCGTGGTCAGGCGGGGACCTTCTCGTCCTCCAAGGACTCCCTGATCATCTGGCGCAGTTCGGGCCCGTCGGTGTGCTGGTGCACGGAGACGGCGTGCTCGGCCGCCGCCCGGACGACTTCCTCCTCCTCACCCGTGATCGTGAGGGTGCATCCGGCGACGCTCGGCGTTCTGCGGCAGTCGGCGACTTTCCTGGTCATGGCGGCCTCCTCGGGCAGGGTGCGGTGCCGCTTCCTCCAGGTCTCCAGGGTAGATCCGCCGACCGGGCGGAGCCCGCGGCCCCGGACCGCCCCGGGTCCTAGACGCCCTCCATCGGCGGGGTCGTCCGGGTCGGCGGCGGAAGCCAGGGTTCCGCGACCAGGGCCCACACCAGCAGGGCGAGCAGCGCGGCGGACAGGAGGAGCCAGCCGGCCAGGCGGAGGACGCGGTGGCGGCGCAGAAGGCGGTCGCCGCGGGCGGCGGCGCGTACGGCGAGGTCCTGGGGGACGGTCGGCGGCCGGCCCTCCATCATGCGGCGGACCTCGCCCTCCTTGCGGTCGGTGCCGCTCATGGGGCGGCCCTCCCGCGGATCCCGTTGCCGGCGGTCCCGCTCATGGCGCGGCCTCCAGACGGGAGCCGGGACGCCGCCCGGGCGGCGTCGCCGGGCCGTGGCGCATCGCGGAGACGGCCCGGGTGCAGATCGCGCGGACGCGTTCCGCCGGGATGCCGAGAAAGGCCGCGGCCTGCTCCTCGGCGACCCCGTCGTAGACGAGGAGGACCAGCACCAGCCGTTCCTGCGGGGTGAGGCGTTCCAGGACCCCGCCGCCCGGGCCCCGGTGGTGGCGCCAGGCGCCGCGGGCGAAGCGCGCGGCCAGCTCCTGGCGGGTGCGGTCGTACGGGTCCTCGCCGCGCAGCCGGTCCCAGTCGGCGTAGGTGCGGGCGAGGGCGGTGGTGAGGAGCCGCTGGGCGAGCGGGTTGGCCGTGGGCGGCTCGGCCGTGAGCAGGGTGGCGACATGGAGCAGCCGCGCGGCCGCGCCCGCAACGAAGGCGTCGAACTCCTGGGCGCGGCGGCGGTCCCGGACGGAGTGCCGTTGGCTCACGTCCTCATATAGGGCCCAGGCCGGTGCCGGGGTCAAGGGGTCGGCACATCCGGGAACACCCGGGGCCGGTCCGGGCCCGGACACCGCCCGGACGATCCTCGGTCTCCCCGGCCCGGGTTCGGCCCCGGCCGGGGTTCGGGCCCCCGGCCCGGGTCGGCCCCGGACCCCGCCCCGGCGCCGTGCGGGGTTCAGGAGACCGGAGGGGGCTCCGGGCCGGCCTCCGGGGCCTCCGCCTCGGCCGGCGGCTGGCCCGCCTGCCGTGCCGAGAGCGCGCCGTTGAAGCGGGTCAGCAGCGTGCAGAACGCCTCCCGCTCCTCCGGCGACCAGCCCTCCGTGATCTGGCGCATCAGCTCCCGCCGCGAGGCGCGCACCTCGTCGAGGCGGGCCTGTCCGCGCGGCGAGAGCTGGAGGACGACCGCGCGGCCGTCCTCCGGGTGGGAGGTGCGCTTGACCAGGCCGGTGTCGACGAGCGGCGCGACCTGGCGGGTCACCGTGGAGGAGTCGATGCCCATCCCGGCGGCCAGCGCCTTGACGCCCATCGGCCCTTCCTGGTCGAGGCGGTTGAGCAGGAGGTACGCGGCACGGTCCATGGAGTTGCGGACCTGGCCGACCCCGCCGAGGCGGGTCTGCTCGGCACGTCGCGCGAAGACGGCCACCTGGTGCTGGAGGGCGTCGAGGAGGCCGGGACCGAGGTCCGTCATGTCCTGGGAAGTGGGCATGGCTGCGGGGGCTCTCTCGTGCGGTGGTCGGCTGGTGGGGGACAAGAGTACGCGGCCGTGCCCCCGCGCGGAGGCGTGCTGCCCAATCCGGTGCACCCGGTATCGCGGGCCGGTCCGGAGGCCGGTCAGGGCCCTCGCGGGGGTGGTCACGGCGGCGGTCTCGGGGGATCACCGGGCCCATCGCGGGGGCGCCCGGTATGCGGACGGCGGCCCGCCGACGGGCCCCGGCTGCGAGACTTGGCGCATGAACTTCCGCCTGCCCCAGGCCGCCTGCCCGGTCATCCTCGACGACGTCCGGGGAGCGCAGAAGATGCTCGCCGGCGTCGCCCGGATGACGCCCATGGAGGGCAGCCGCCACCTGTCCCGGCTGGTGGGCTCGCCCGTCCACCTCAAGTGCGAGAACCTCCAGCGCACCGGCTCGTTCAAGCTGCGCGGGGCGTATGTGCGGATCTCCTGCCTCACCCCCGAGGAGCGGGCCGCCGGGGTCGTCGCCGCCTCCGCGGGCAACCATGCGCAGGGGGTGGCGCTCGCCTCCTCGCTCCTCGGTGTGCGTTCCACGGTGTTCATGCCGGTCGGGGCGCCGCTGCCGAAGGTGGCCGCCACCCGGGAGTACGGCGCGGACGTGCGCCTGGTGGGCCAGGTCGTCGACGAGACCCTGGAGCAGGCCCAGGAGTACGCGCGGGAGACCGGGGCGGTGTTCATCCACCCCTTCGACCACCCGGACATCATCGCGGGCCAGGGCACCCTCGGCCTGGAGATCCTGGAGCAGTGCCCGGAGGTGCGGACGATCCTCGTCGGCATGGGCGGCGGCGGTCTCGCGGCGGGTATCGCGGTGGCGGTGAAGGCGCTGCGGCCGGACGTGAAGGTGATCGGCGTGCAGGCGGAGGGGGCGGCCGCGTATCCGCCGTCGCTGGCGGCCGGGCGCCCGGTGACGGTCCGCAGCCCCGCGACGATGGCCGACGGGATCAAGGTCGGACGGCCCGGGGACGTGCCCTTCAAAATCATTGGCGATCTCGTGGACGAGGTCCGTACGGTCTCCGAGGACGCGCTCTCCAGCGCCCTGCTGCTGTGCCTGGAACGGGCCAAGCTGGTCGTCGAACCGGCGGGTGCCAGCACGGTGGCGGCGCTGCTGAGCGAGCCGGACGCGTTCGACGGGCCGGTGGTCGCGCTGCTGTCCGGCGGCAATGTGGACCCGCTGCTGATGCAGCGGATCCTGCGGCACGGGATGGCCGCGGCCGGGCGGTACCTGTCGCTCAAGCTGCGGCTCACCGACCGGCCGGGGGCGCTCGCGGCGCTGCTGGGGACCCTCTCGGCGGCGGACGCCAACGTCCTGGACGTGAGCCATGTGCGCACCGACCCGAGGCTCGGGCTGACGGAGGCGGAGGTGGAGCTGCAACTGGAGACGAAGGGGCCGGAGCACTGCGAGCAGGTGGCGGCGGAGCTGCGGGCCGCGGGGTACACGGTGCTGGACGGCTGAGCAGGGCCCCGTACGCGGCCCCACCGGACGCTCGGAGCATCTGGTGGAAACCGCTTGTGAGTCGCGATACATCGCGATACTTTCGGGTGGGGAGGTCGGCCGCCGGTGTGCCCGTACGGTCGGACTCCTGTTCGGTCGGCCGGTTCGCGGGGTACCGGTTCGTCCCGTTCCCTAAGCTTTCCAGCGGCCCGTTCCCCGCAAGCCGCCTCATCCGCAAGCTCCGCCCGTTACGCGCAAGCCCATCCCCTGTCACCTTGGGAGACCTCTTATGCCAGGCGCCATCTACGCCGAAGGTCTGGTCAAGACCTTCGGCGACGTCAGGGCTCTGGACGGCGTCGATCTCGACGTCCCCGAAGGCACGGTCCTCGGACTTCTCGGTCCGAACGGCGCCGGCAAGACCACCACCGTGCGGGTGCTGACCACCCTGCTCCAGCCGGACAGCGGCACGGCGCGGGTCGCCGGCATCGACGTGCTCAAGCATCCGAACGAGGTCCGCCGGTCCATCGGCCTCTCCGGGCAGTTCGCCGCGGTCGACGAGTACCTGACCGGCCGCGAGAACCTTCAGATGGTCGGGCAGCTCTACCAGATGTCCGCCCGCGACGCGAAGACCCGCGCGGGGCGGCTGCTGGAGCGCTTCAACCTCGCCGACGCGGCCGACCGCCCCGCCAAGACGTACTCCGGCGGTATGCGCCGCCGTCTCGACCTCGCCGCCGCCCTGGTCGTCTCGCCGCCCGTGATGTTCATGGACGAGCCGACCACCGGCCTCGACCCGCGCAACCGGCAGCAGTTGTGGGACGTCATCCAGGAACTCGTGCGCGGCGGCACCACCCTGCTGCTCACCACCCAGTACCTGGAGGAGGCCGACCACCTCGCCGACGACATCTGCGTCGTCGACCACGGCAAGGTCATCGCCCGCGGCACCTCCGACCAGCTCAAGGCCCGCACCGGCGGCGAGTGCGTGGAGGTGGTCGTCCACCGGCCCGAGGAGATCGCCGCCGCCCGCCAGATCCTCACCACCTACGGCAAGGGCGAGGTCAGCGTCGTCGAGCACACCCGGAAGCTGACCGTCCCCGTCACCGGCGGCGCCAAGCTGCTCGCCGAGGTCATCCGCGACCTGGACGCGCGCGGCATCGAGATCGACGACATCGGCCTGCGCCGTCCCACCCTGGACGACGTGTTCATCTCCCTCACCGGCCATGCGGCCGAGGTTGCCGACGAGAACGGCGGCAGCGGGGGCGACGGCGGGAACGGCGGCAGCGCAGAGGGCGACGCGCCCCGGAAGGAGAGCGCCAAGTGAGCGCCACCACCGACACCGCCGCCCCGGTCGCGGCGCCCCGCCCGCGCGGCGGCATCATCCAGTCCTTCAACGACTCCCTGGTCGTGGCCAAGCGGAACATCATCCGCATGACCCGGATCCCCGAGATGATCATTTTCGGGATCATCCAGCCGGTCATGTTCGTGGTGCTGTTCAGCTATGTCTTCGGCGGCTCGATCTCGGTCGGCGGCAGCCTGTCCCCGGCCGCCTACCGCGAGTTCCTGATGGCGGGCATCTTCGCCCAGACGGTCACCTTCGCGACCGCCGGAGCGGGCGCGGGCATCGCCGACGACATGCACAAGGGCCTGATCGACCGCTTCCGCTCACTGCCGATGGCGCGCGGCGCGGTGCTCACCGGCCGGACCCTGGCCGACCTGGTGCAGACGGCGCTCACCCTGGTCGTCCTCGCGGGCGTCGCCCTCCTCGTCGGCTGGCGCACCCACGAGAACGCGGCCAAGGTCGTGGCCGGCTTCGCCCTGCTTCTGCTGCTGGGGTACGCGTTCTCCTGGATCGGCGCGCTGATCGGCCTCTCGGTCCGGACGCCGGAGGCGGCGACCTCGGGCGGCCTGATCTGGCTGTTCCCGCTGACGTTCATCTCCAACGCGTTCGTGCCCTCGGAGAACATGCCGACCTTCCTGCGGCACATCGCCGAGTGGAACCCGTTCAGCGCGACCGTCCAGGCGGCCCGCGAACTCTTCGGCAACCTGCCGCCGGGCTATCCGACCCCGGACGCCTGGCCCATGCAGAACCCGGTGCTGGCCTCGATCCTGTGGTCCGTGCTGATCATCGTGGTCTTCCGGACCCTGGCGGTGCGCAAGTACCGCTCGGCGACGGCGTGACGGGCTGACGGCCCGCCTGCACGGCGGCCGGTCCCGGCAAGCGGAGGGCCCCGGCGGGGATCCGGAATCCGGATCCCCGCCGGGGCCCTCTTGTGTCCGTGCGTGTCGGGTCAGGCGCTGTACGGCTTGGCGGCCAGGATCCTGACCATGGCCTTCCGGCCGTTCGGCAGCTCGTACTCGGCGTCGTCGCCGACCTTCTTGCCGTTCACGCCGGTGCCGAGCGGCGACTGCGGCGAGTAGGTCTCGATGTCCGAGCTCGCGTACTCGCGGGAGGCCATCAGGAAGGTCAGGGTGTCGTTCTCGTCACCGTCGAAGGCGATCGTCACGACCATGCCGGGCTCGACGATGCCGTCGTCCGCGGGGGCCTCGCCGACCTTCGCGTTGTCCAGGAGCTGGGTGAGCTGGCGCACTCGGAGCTCCTGCTTGCCCTGCTCCTCCTTGGCCGCGTGGTACCCGCCGTTCTCCCGCAGGTCCCCTTCCTCACGCGCCGCCTCGATCTTCTTCGCGATCTCGGTGCGCGCGGGACCAGACAGGTACTCCAGCTCGGCCTTGAGCTGGTTGTACGCCTCCTGGGTGAGCCAGGTGACGTTCTCGCTGGTCTGGGTCACAGGTGCTCCTCGTAGGTACTGGGAATACAAAGCATCGCCCTACCCAGAAGGATGGTCCTTCCTGGATGGGCGAAACCACGAGCCTAACAATTTCGGGGCGAAAGGGGGAGGACATATCCCACCTCGTCGGGAACGCCGCTGGTCAGCGCGTTCCGGCGCATGGTCCGGTGCGCGGCCGGGCCCCGGTACGGACCGGGCCCGGGGGCTGGGCCCGGGCCGGGTCAGGTGGCCGTGCAGCCCATCAGCTCGGCGCTGGTCGCCTCGCGCGTGGTGCGGATCGTGAAGACCCGGTCGATCCGGGCGCTGTCCGCGTCCTCGATCCGGGCGTCCAGCCGGCCGACCTCGCCGCCGTCCTCCGCGAGGGCCCGCACGGTGCAGGTGCCCGTGGCGCCGGCGTCCTTGCGGATCTCCAGGTGCGCCTGGACCGTCTTCTCGCCCTCGACGATGTCGAACTTGATCATCTCGGCGCTGATCGTCTGGCCGGTGATGTAGTCGTAGCCGAACCAGCCCACCATGGCGACCAGGCCCGCGCCGAGGAAGGCGCCGATCACGCGCAGCCTGCGGTCCGCGCGCTCGTCCGCCGAGCGCCCGTAGCGCCCGTGCGGAAGCCCCTCGCGTACCTCGCGCACCGCCGCCATGATCGATCCCTCCGGGTTCCGGGGACAGGAATTTTCCGCCCCCCGGTTCGGTCACTATAGAGAGCGCACGACGCGACGAATCACTGAGGATCGAGTCTTGACTGAGCAGCTGCGACTGATGGCCGTGCACGCCCACCCCGACGACGAGTCGAGCAAGGGCGCGGCCACGATGGCGAAGTATGTGTCCGAGGGGGTGGACGTGCTGGTCGTGACCTGCACGGGGGGCGAGCGCGGCTCCATCCTCAATCCGAAGCTCCAGGGCGACCCGTACATCGAGGAGAACATCCACGAGGTGCGCCGGAAGGAGATGGACGAGGCCCGCGAGATCCTGGGGGTGAAGCAGGAGTGGCTCGGCTTCGTCGACTCCGGCCTCCCCGAGGGTGATCCGCTGCCCCCGCTGCCCGAGGGGTGCTTCGCCCTGGAGGACGTCGACAAGGCGGCGGGCGAACTGGTGCGCAAGATCCGCGCGTTCCGTCCGCAGGTGATCACCACCTACGACGAGAACGGCGGCTACCCGCACCCCGACCACATCATGACCCACAAGATCACGATGGTGGCCTTCGAGGGCGCGGCCGACCCCGAGAAGTTCCCGGAGCCCGAGTACGGTCCGGCCTTCCAGCCGCAGAAGCTCTACTACAACCAGGGCTTCAACCGCCCGCGCACCGTCGCCCTCCACGAGGCGCTCCTCGCGCGCGGCCTGGAGTCGCCGTACGGGGAGTGGCTGGAGCGCTGGAAGGAGTTCGAGCGCGCCGAGCGGACGCTGACCACGCATGTGCCGTGCGCCGAGTTCTTCGAGGTCCGCGACCGGGCGCTGATCGCGCACGCGACGCAGATCGACCCCGACGGCGGCTGGTTCCGGGTCCCGATGGAGATCCAGAAGGAGGTCTGGCCGACCGAGGAGTACGAGCTGGCGAAGTCCCTCGTGGACACTTCCCTCCCCGAGAGCGACCTCTTCGAGGGCGTCCGGGAGAATGCCTGACATGAGCGCTAGCGCAAACCTCGCAATGACGCACGTCGCGACCCTGGCCAAGGAGCTGGACGAGAACAAGGTCACCCCCGGTGTCCTGGGCTTCATCGTCTTCGCGGTGATGGCGGTCGGCGTGTGGTTCCTGATGAAGTCCATGAACCGCCACATGGGGCGCGTGAACTTCGAGGAGCAGCCGTCCCCCGACGGCTCCTCGGGCACCGGGCCCTCGGCGGAGCGGGCGGGCGGTTCGACGGCCTGAGCGGGGGGATCGCTGCAACATGATTCGATGACACCCACTGGGTATCATCGAATCATGTTGTACTCCATCCCTTCGCTGACCCGCGAGGACGAGCGGGTACTCGCCGAGGTCGACACACGGCGGGAAAGGCTGCGGCACCAGGTGCTGGGGACCCCGGCGAAATGGACGGCGGGCCTGCGGAAGAGCCTCACCGCCGACGCCATCGCCGGCTCGAACACCATCGAGGGCTACAAAGTCGACTCGCGCGATGTCGAGGATCTGCTCGACGGCGAGCGCGAAGTGGCCACCTCGGAGGAGAACAAGGCGGAGACACTGGCGTACCAGAACGCCATGACGTACATCCAGTCACTCCATGACGTACCCGACTTCGCCTACTCCAAGGGCCTGCTGAACGGCCTGCACTGGATGCTCCAGGGGCACCATCACCCGCGGCGGCTCGCCGGCCAGTGGCGCAGGCGCGGAGCGTGGATCAACGAACCGGGCCGCCCCGAGGTGGCCGCCTACGTCACCCCGGACGCGGACCGCCTCCCCGCCCTCATGGGCGAACTGGTGGACTGGCTGAACGACGGCGACCCCGAGACGCACTTCCTTCTCCGGGCCGCCCTGGCCCACCTCAATCTGGTCAACATTCACCCGTGGGCCGGCGGCAACGGCCGGATGTCCCGCTCCCTCCAGACGCTGCTCATCGCGCGGGGCGGCGTGCTGGCACCCGAGTTCTCCTCGATCGAGGCGTGGCTGGGGGCGCCGGGCAACACCTGGGAGTACTACAAGGTCCTCAAGACCGCGGGCCCGGAATGGAGCCCCGACCGCGACACGCGTCCCTGGATCCGGTTCAACCTGCTCGCCTACCACCAGCAGGCGCAGTTGGTGGGCTTCCGGATCGAACGCTCCAACCGGTGCTGGACGGACCTGGAGGAATTCGCCGCCGCCCACGGGATCGACGAGCGCCAGATCACCGCTCTGCACGACGCGGCACTCGTGGGCCGGGTCCGTCGCGCCCGCTATCAGCGGGCCGAGAACCTGAGCGGTCAGCAGGCCGTGCGGGACATGCGCGCTCTCACGGACGCGGGCCTGCTCGAAGCGGTCGGCAACACCAAGGCCCGCTTCTACGTACCAGGTACCCGCTTCCCCGCGCACGTCCTGGAACACGCCGCCGGTCCGGTCCGGCTCACGGACCCGTACGCGGCGGACTGACGACGGCGAGGGGCGCGGTGCGCTACGGGGTGCCGTCCCCGCCCACCGCGTAGCCCGGCACCGACGGCCAGCGGACCGTCAGGACGAGCGTGGACAAGAAGGCGTCGAACGGCACATGGTCCGCCGCGTTCACGGAGATGGAACGGCCGAGCACGGGATATGTGGGTGACAACCGCAAGCTGACGGCCACGACCCCGAAGCTGACCGAAGGGGTGCTGTACCGGTACCGCTCGTGGACCCGCTCGTACTACAACGGAGGCAAGTCACAGCTTCCGGGTCCGTCGAACGCGTCGACCACCGGCTGGTGCTACTTCACGGTCGACCCCACCCGGCCCCATCCTCCGCGGATCACCTTCGGGTCCCCCTACGCGGAGTGCACGCCCAACGCGTGCCCGTCCGCCGGCGGGCCCGGCAAGCCCGGCTCGTTCACCTTCGCCCCGGCGGCCGGTGAGATCAGCGGCGTCAAGAGCTACGAGTACAAGCTGTCCACCGAGACCACATGGAAGCCGAAGACCGGGTCCACCGTGACCGTGAGTCTGACACCGCCGCGCGCAGGCACCTACATGGTGCAGGTCAGGGCCTATGACGCTCTCGGGCGCGCCGGAGAGGAAGCCCACCGGGAGTTCCTGGTGTCCCCGGGGCCCGGGCCGGTGGGGCGATGGCACTTCGACGAGAAGTCCGGTGTCGCCAAGAACTCCGAGGCTCCCGGTACCCATGACGCGACCCTCAGCGGCTCCGCCGTCCGCGACGACCGCGGACGCCGGGGTCTGATCACCCACGATGCCGAGGCCAACCCCCTGCCGACCCCGGTGACCGACAAGGGCATGGTCCTCAACGGCACCACGGGCCATGCCTCGACCTCCGGCCCGGTGATCGAGGCCCGGTCCTCCTTCACCGTGGCGGCGTGGGTCCGGGTGGACCCCGCCTCCACGCAGACGGTCGGCGTGATCAGCCAGACGCCCCAGTCGGCGGCTCCGTGGGCCAAGAAGTACAGCCCGTTCGCCATCACCTACGGCGGCAGGTGGAGCATGCGCGTCCACTCCACGGACGGCACGTTCATCCGCGAGGCCATGGCACCGAACACCTCGCCCAAGGGCGTATGGACGCATGTCGCCGGAGTGCACGACGCGGCGACCAAGAAGATGCGCCTCTACCTCAACGGCGACCTCGCCGCATCGGCGGACGCGGGCACCACGTGGAACGCGGACGGGCCGCTGCAGTTCGGGCGCCTGATGTACGGGGACGCGGTCACCGACCACATGAAGGGGTCGATCGACGAGGCGGTCGTGTGGCAGGAAGCGCTGAGCAGCGAGCAGATACGCGACGAAGCCCGGGCCGTGACGTCCGAGCAGTTCGCCGACGTGGAACTCGTCGCCGACTGGAACGCTGCGGCCGCGTCCGCTACGACCGTCCCGGACGCCTCGTCCGGCTACGGCAGGACCCTCACGCTGACCGGGGGCGCCGCGGTCCAGGACGAGGAGATCGTCCTCGATGGCGTGAACGACGCCGCCGGAACCGCCGGGCCGGTCGTGGACGACACCGGGTCCTTCACCGTGACGACGCTGGTGAGCCTCGACAAGGAGAAGCTCAAGGGCAAGAGCACCGGCTACACCGGCCAGGTCCTCGGCCAACGGACCGCGGGCGGTTCGGCCTGGGGCTTCTGGTTCGAGCTGACCGGTACCAAGACCGTCCTCAACGACGACTTCGAGGAGGAAGTCGTTCCGGTGGGTTACTGGCACTTCGGCCGGCTGGAGAACAACGGCACCTTCTCCTCGGTCAGGTCCACGGAGGAGGCGACGATCGGCAGCGCCGTGCGGCTGACCGGCGTGTTCGACGCCCAGGAGGACGTCATCCGGCTCTACCTCAACCAGAACCAGGACGGGGACGACACCGAGTTCACCGCCGCGGCCGGCAACGGGGACTTCGCCATCGGCCGCGGGTTCACCTCCGGTGGCTGGAAGCACCATCTGCCGAGCCGGGTAGGCGAAGTGCGGCTGTGGAGCGGGGCGATGGCGAGCGCGCAGCAGGTCGAAACCGCTGTGGGCGGCTGAGCACGGATCGCGGGTGGCGGGCGGGATGCTCCGCCACCCGCAGCGGCCGAGCGGGTCGCGCGGACGACATGTGGGCCTTCTTCGGTTTCAGGGAGTTGGGCGGGGCCATGGGTGCGAACGCGGGTGTGTCGAGACGGCAGCGCGCCGCGCGGAGATGGGGCGGCAGCCTGCTGGCACGGTCCCTGGCGCTCGCGCTGCTCGCCCCCCTCGGGCTCGCGACGCCGCCGGCACAGGCCCAGCCGTCCGGCCTCGGCAGGCCCGACGTGCCCGAGCCGAAGAGCACCAAGGTCAAGGCGGCCGACCCCGGTGCGCTGAAGGCCCGTGCCCGGGTGGCCAAGGACGTCGCCGTCAACGCCCAGCAGGTCAGGCGAGCCGACGCCGAGAGGTCCGCCACCGCGTGGCCGAAGGCCGGTTCGGCACACCTCTCCCTGGCCGAGGGGCGGACCGCGAAGGCCGCGCCCGCCGGGGTGCCGGTGACGGTGAAGCCCAGGAAGGGGAAGAGCACCCAGGCGGCGGGCACAGGGGCTCGCGTCACCGTCCTGGACCAGAAGGCGGCCCGACGGGCGGGAGTCACCGGTGTCCTGCTGACCGCCGCGGCCACCGACCCGGGCAGGGCCGAGGTCGCGGTCGACTACAGCGGGTTCGCCGCCACGATCGGAGGAGGCTGGTCGCAGCGACTGCGTCTCGTCCGACTGCCCGCCTGCGCCCTGACGACGCCGGACAAGGCCGACTGCCGTAAGCAGAGCTCCGTCGCGTCGAGCAACGACCTCATGCGGCAGACCGTCTCCGCCGCGGTCGAGCTGCCCGCCACGAACGAGGGCCACACCCCTCAGCTCGCACGCGCGGCATCAGCGGGCCAGGCCACGGTCCTCGCCGTCACAGCCGCCGGCCCGGGCGCGGGCCAGTCCCCGAAGGGGAGCGGCGACTACTCCGCGACGGACCTGTCCGCGTCCTCGTCCTGGCAGGCAGGCGGCAACTCGGGTTCCTTCACCTGGTCCTACGACTTCACCGTGCCGCCGGCCGCGGCGGGCCCCGCGCCCCGCCTCGGGTTGTCCTACGACTCGGGCAGCATCGACGGCCGCACAGCCAACACCAACAACCAGGGCACTCCGGTCGGCGAGGGCTTCGGTCTCACCGAGTCGTACATCGAGCGCACCTACGACAATTGTGACGACGACGGTCACAAGGACGTCTACGACCGCTGCTGGACGTACGACAACGCCCGCATCGTCCTCAACGGCAAGTCGAGCCGCCTCGTCAAGGTCAACGACAAGACGTGGCGCCTGGAAAGCGACGACGCCTCCAAGGTGACGCGCTCGACCGGAGCGGACAACGGCGACGACGACGGCGAGCACTGGAAGGTCGTCACCGGCGACGGCACCACCTATGCCTTCGGCCTCAACAAGCTCGAGGGGGCGGGCAGTCGGCGGACCAACTCGACCTGGACTGTCCCGGTCTTCGGCGACGACGCCGGTGAACCCGGCTACACCGGGGGAAGCTCCTTCAAGGACCGCTCCCTCACCCAGGCGTGGCGCTGGAACCTCGACTACGTCGAGGACACCTCCGGCAATGCGGCCACGTACTGGTACACCAAGGAGACCAACCACTACAAGAAGAACAAGTCCGAGACGGCGAACGCCTCCTACACGCGGGGCGGGTACCTGAAGGAGATCGCGTACGGGCTCCGTGCGGGCGCCCTGTTCACGGACTCCGCGGACGCCAAGGTGACCTTCGACCACGCCGAGCGCTGCACCGCATCCAACTGCGGCGAACTCACCGAGGACACCTCGGACAACTGGCCCGACGTGCCCTTCGACGCCATCTGCACCAGCGGCGACGAGGACTGCGACTCCGCCGCCCCCGCGTTCTTCACCCGCAAGCGCCTCACCGGGGTCAACACCTTCTCCTGGAACGCCACCACGAGCAAGCACGACCCCGTGGACAGCTGGGCCCTGGAACAGGAGTACCGCGACGGCGGCGACCTGGACGACGACGTCACCGACCACGTCCTGACCCTCAAGTCGATCAAGCGCACCGGCAAGTCGGAGTCCCCGAGCATCACGCTCCAACCGGTCTCCTTCACCTACCAGATGCGGCCCAACCGCGTGGACGGCAAGACGGACGACATCCTTCCGCTCACCCGCCCCCGCATCTCCACCATCACCTCGGAGACCGGAGCGATCACCGAGGTCACGCTCTCGCCCACCGAGTGCGTCCGCAGCCAGGTGATCGACGCTCCTCAGGACAGCAACACGCGTTCCTGCTACCCGCAGTTCTGGAACATCAACGGCGCCGAGAACGCATCGGTCGACTGGTTCCACAAGTACCGGGTGCTGGCCGTGACGGTCTCCGACCCCGCCGGCGACGGCGAGACGATGGAGCACGCCTACGAGTACTCGGGTGCCGCCTGGCACCACAGCGACGACCCCTTCACCCCGAAGGAGGAGCGGACCTGGTCCGACTGGCGCGGATACCGCCAGGTCACGGCGTACACGGGTGCGCTCGACCGGACCCGGTCCAAGTCCGTCTCGCTCTACTTCCAGGGCATGGACGGCGACAAGCAGAGCAACGGAACCAAGCGGTCCGTCCCCCTGCCGCCGCTGCAGAGCCCCGCACTGGGCGTCGCGACGGTCGACGACACCGACCAGTACGCCGGGCAGCTCCGCCAGAGCGTGACCTATGACGGCGCCAAGCCCATCAGCGCGGTCGTCAACGAGCCCTGGTCGAAGGAGACGGCACGGCAGACGGGCATCCCCGAGTCCATCGACCATGTCGCACGCTTCGTGCGGACCCGGCTGACCACGTCGTACACCCATCTCACGATCCCCGACTCCTGGCGGGCCCGGACCGTCGTCACCACCTTTGACGACCACGGCATGGGGCGCACGGTCGAGGACCGCGGCGACGACGCCAAGACCGGGGACGAGACCTGCCGGACCACCTGGTACGCCCGCAACGGCGACAAGGGCCTGACCAGCCTGGTGTCCCGGGACCGCCTGGTCTCCCGGCCGTGCTCGGTGACCGACGCGCAGCTCGTCCTGCCGGCGGACTCCAAGCAGCGCGGTGACGTCCTCTCCGACGTGGCCACGGCCTACGACGGCCTCGCCTGGTCGCCGACCATGGTCCCGACCGCCGGCCGCGTGACCTGGACCGGACGCGCCCAGGGCTACCCCGCGAGCGGCGTGAGCTGGCAGAAGCTCTCGACGGCGACGTACGACGCCCTGGGCCGCCCGCTCGTCGTCACGGACCCGGGCGGCCAAGCCACCGAGACCGCCTATACGCCCGTGGACGCCGGTCCGCTGACGAAGACCATCGTCACGGACGCGATGAAGTACCGCTCGGCCGTCTTCCTCGACCCCAAGCGCGGACTGCCGGTCCGCAGCTACGACATCAACCAGAAGCTGACCGAGGCCGCCTACGACGCGCTCGGCCGCACCACCGGCGTATGGCTGCCCAACCGTGTGCGCAGCAGCCAGGGCCCCAACCACAAGTTCTCCTACCACCTCAGCCGCACGGTCGCCTCCGCCGTCGCGACCTCGACCCTCAAGGCCGACGGCGAGACCTACAACACCAGTTACGCCCTCTACGACTCACTGCTGAGGCCCCTCCAGACCCAGTCGCCGAGCCCACGCGGGGGACGGCTGCTGACCGACACCCGCTACGACACCCGCGGCCTCGCCCACGAGACCCACGCGGACATCTACGAGAGCGGCAAGGCGCCGAACAGCACCTACAGCCGGGTCGAGTACGGCGCGGCGCCCACCCAGACCGAGACCGTCTTCGACGGCGCGGGCCGGGCGACGACCAGCACTCTCCTGGTCGGCGGGGTGCGCAAGTGGTCCACCACCACGACCTACACCGGTGACTCCACCGCCACCACGGCCGTGGACGGCGGATCCGCCGCACGGACCATCACGGACGCCCGCGGCCGGACCACTGAGACCCGTGAGTACGCGGGCACCAAGCCCCTGGACACCCAGTACGGAGCGGCGACCGGCACCGGTACCCCGTACACGTCCGTCCGCTTCGGATACACCCTGGACGACAAGCAGACGTCCATCACCGCTCCGGACGACACCAAGTGGACGTACACCTACGACCTCTTCGGCCGGCAGGCCACCGCGACCGACCCGGACAAGGGCAAGGCGACCACGGCCTTCGACGCCCTCGACCGTCCCGTGAAGACGACCGACGCGCGCAACCGGTCCGTGCTGACCGAGTACGACGCGCTGGGCCGCAGGACCGGTACCTGGTCCGGGTCCCGTACCGATGCCACGCAACTGACGGCGTACACCTACGACACCCTGCTCAAGGGGCAGCCGACGGCGTCCACCCGCTATGTGGGCGGCAAGGCCGGCAAGGCGTACACCAAGGCGGTGACGGCCTTCGACAGCATGTCGCGGCCGGTGGCGACCGAACTGCGGCTGCCGTCGGACGACCCGCTCGTCCAGTCGGGAGCGCCGTCGGTCCTGAAGTACAGCACCCACTACAACGTCGACGGCACCCTGCAGAACTCGCGTGAGCCGGCGCTGGGCGGGCTCCCCGCCGAGGCGATCGAGTTCGACCACAACGATCTCGGCCTGGTCACCTCCATCGGTGGCGGCACGGGCTATCTGCTCGACACCGTGTACTCGGAGCTGGGGCAGCCGCAGCAGCTCGTGATGGGCACGGGTTCGACGGACGCCCACAAGCGGACCTACGTCACCAACACCTTCGAGGCGGGCACCGGCCGGCTCACCCGCAGCAACGTCACGGACATGACGCGTCCGTACATGCTGCAGAGCCTGAACTACACCTACGACCAGGCCGGAAACGTCACCTCGATCAGCGACCCGACCACCCTCGGCGGGACCGGCTCGGCCGAGACGCAGTGCTTCGCCTACGACGGCCACCGGCGCATGACCGAGGCATGGACCCCGGCCTCGCAGAAGTGCTCCGACCCGCGCAGCGCCGCGAGCCTCTCCGGCCCGGCGCCGTACTGGACCAGCTACACGTACAACAAGGCCGGCCAGCGCACGACGGAGACCCAGAACAAGACCACCGGCAAGACGACGACCACCTACTGCTACGGCGCCGGCCAGCCGCACACGCTCACGGCGACGAGCACCCAGGCGAGCGCGAACTGCTCGACCACCGTGCCCACCTACGCCTACGACGCCACCGGCAACACGACGAAGCGCCCGGGAAAGAGCGCCTCGCAGGCGCTCGCCTGGTCGGACGAGGGCCGGCTCTCCAAACTGACGGAGGGAACGGCGTCCACCGACTACATCTACGACGCCGACGGCACCCTGCTGATCCGCCACGCCAAGAACGGCGAGCGGGTGCTGTATGCGGGGGCCACGGAACTGCACCGCCGTGCCAACGGCACGCTGTGGGCGCAGCGCCACTACGGTTCCGGGGACCAGACCGTGGCGGTCCGGTCCAATGAGTCGGGCACCGTCAAGCTGATGTACCTGGCCGGCGACCACCACGGCACACAGAGCCTCGCCGTCGACGCCGGCAGTGCGCAGACCTTCAGCAAGCGCTGGATGACCCCGTTCGGCGCCGACCGTGGCACCCCGGCCGGCGGTTCATGGCCCAGCGACAAGGGATTCCTCGGCAAGACGGCCGACAAGGGGACCGGGCTCACGCACATCGGCGCCCGCCAGTACGACCCGGCCATCGGGCAGTTCATCAGCGTCGACCCGATCCTGATGCCCGAGCGACCCCAGTCGCTCAACGGCTACGCCTACGCAAGCCAGAGCCCCGTCACCTTCTCGGACCCCACCGGTCTCTGTGACGACCCCGGAAATGGTCGCTGCCAGCCGGGAAGCAACAGTGGCCGTCCGGACATCGGCTACGGGGACAACTACAACGGAAATTCCACTTCCACGGCTGGGGACGGTGGCGGCAGTGGCACTGGTAGTGGTACAGCAACTACCAGTGGTGGTGATCCGCTTCCCAGCCCTAGCCCGGGACCTCCGCCGACGCCTGGCCCGTATAAGGAAACCGGGATACCCGGAATTCCCACCCCCCTTAAGTGGTTCTGGAACGAAGTTCTTGGTATGGGCCCGCCCGATATGCACCTCATGTGCAACATGGATGGGACCTGCGACTACCTCCCGTACAACGAAAACGTTGTGGGCTGGGGGCCAAGTGGGCCGAGCCGTGTGATAGCCGGCGCTGGGCGAGCTAGTAGTTCCTTTAGCTTCGCAAGCTTGCTGGAGGGCATGAAGGTTACGATGAAGGCGTTCCCTTTCAAGAAGAAGACCCAGGGTATGGGGATCTCTCCTGATGGTCGAATTTATCTCGTGAATAGCGGGAACAAGGCTATTGATGACGAGTTGTGGAAAATCTCAAATAAGCGACTGAGGGATGCGGGAATCCTGAAGGGGGCCGCAAACTCGGGGGCCGCTAGTGATGTTGAGCAGAAATTTGTTGCCATAATGATACGTGACGGCATTCGAAAGGGTGAAATTGTAATCAATAATCCTAAAGGGCCGTGCAGGGCGCCGATGGGCTGTGATCAGGTCCTCAATACTATGCTTGGCAAGCGTCAGCTCACGGTACACTGGCCGGATGGAAAGGGTGGCTTCCGCTCCCATACGTACGGGAATGGGAGCGTAGGGATAGGTGGTAGGTAGTTATCATGCAAGTTCAGGTCTACTACAGCGAGCGGCATGCGGATGATCCGGCGATGGTCTATTCGCCGGAAGATGTTGATGCGCTCATTGAGTCACTTGCCTTCGGTGATGAGGATGAGACTATGGCTTTTCTGCAGAGTCTGCAGCGCGAGCTCCTTCCTTCGGGGTTTCCCGACCATCAATTCCTGGTTGGCGCCGATGGGGCGCGTGGGGTCGGAGTTGTGAGTTTTGTTGACGAAAGTAACTACGTTTCAATCGGGGCCTCGAAGGTTCGTGATGGAGAGGTTGTATACCACATCGCGGGGCACTCCCGGGAGTTTCCTGCCGATGCAGAAATCCCGCTTCCCCTCGTGCGCGAGGCGGTGAAGGAGTTCCTCCTGTCCGGAGGGCAGCGACCCACGTGCATCGAGTGGCAGGAGGAGCCGGGAGTCGAGTGATCCCGGACCGCCCCCTCACCCCACCCCCATCACCTCCCGCGCGTGCCGCCCCGGCACAAGCCCCAGTGGCCAGGCCGTCCAGCCGTCCTCCAGGCGGGGGCCGCGGGTGAGGACGACGGTCAGGGCTTCGGCGCAGTCGTCGAGTTTGGGGTCGCGGGCGGGGTGCGGGGTGGTGCGGAGGGTGGTGAGTTCCTGCTGGGCGACGGCGGTGCCGACCTCGGAGCCGCCCGGGGAGGCGTAGGGGAGGAGGGTGCAGCGCAGGAAGGCCGCCCAGTCGCCGCCGCGGCGGTCGCCGTAGGAGGCGAAGAGGGTGATGGCCTCGTCGCACAGGGCCAGCGCCTGGGCCGCGCGGTCGTTGCCCGCGTCGACGACCGCGAGTTCGAGGCAGGTCCACGCCTCGCCGTGGGCGACCTTGATGCGGGCGAAGTCGGCGCGGGCGTCCACCAGGAGCTGGCGGGCGAAGCCGGAGTTGCGCAGGTTGCCGGTCTGGGCGGCGCGCTGGTCGCGGGTGACGCGGCCCGAGTGGTGGCGGGCGCAGGCCAGCCCGTACACGTCCCGCATCCGGGAGAACATCGTGCGGGCGCGCTCCAGTTCGCGGACCGCCTCGTCGCGGGTGCCCTGCTCCTCCAGGGCCTGGCCCAGGTAGTACAGGGTCCACGCCTCGCCGCGCGCGTCCTCGTTCTCGCGGTGGCGGGCGAGGGCCTGGCGCAGTTGCTCGGCCGCCGCGCCCGCGTCCCCGGCCACCAGCCGGGCCCGCGCCAGCTGCGTACGCGCCCACGCCTCGCCCCGGTCGTCCCGGGTCTGCCCGTACAGGTCGAGCGCCCGGCCCAGCGCCTCGTCCGCGCCCGCGACATCGCCCCGGCGCAGGCACACCTGCCCGAGCTGGAAGCGCGTCCACGCCTCGCCGTGCAGGGACTCGCCCTCCCGGTGCAGCCGCAGCGCCCGCTCCAGCAGGGCCTCGGCTTCCGCGAGGTTCGCCCGGTCGCGTTCCACCGCCGCGAGCGCGTGCAGGGACCAGGCGCGGTCCTCGTCCTGCTCGGGCGAGGACTGGAGGGCGATCGCCTCGTTCAGCTTCGCCGCCGCCTCGGTCAGATTTCCCTGGTGGTGCAGGGTGATGCCGAGGGAGCAGAGCGCCAGCGCCGCGCCCGCGTCGTGCCGGGCCTCCCGGTACAGGCCGACGACCGAGGACAGCGTGGTCCGCGCCTTGTCCAGCTCGCCGAGCTGCCGCGCCGCGATGCCCGTGCGCCAGCGCACCGAGCGCTCCAGCAGCCCCTGGTCCACCGCCTGCGTCAACTCGCTGATCTCGCCCAGCCGGTAGAGGTCGCCGCGGAGCAGGCAGTAGTCGCAGAGCGCGCCCAGCAGCCCCAGGACCGCCTGCTGGTTGACGCCCTCCGCGTGCCGCAGCGCGGAGGTGATGAAGCTGGACTCCTCGTCCAGCCAGCGCAGCGCCGCGTCCAGGGACGGGAAGCCGTGCGAGTCGAAGCGGCCGGCCCGGGTGGACATCTTGCCGTCGACCATGCGGATCACCGCGCCCGCGAGGTCCGCGTAGTTCTCGATCAGCCGCTCCTGCGCGGCGGTGCGGTCGGCCGCGTCCTCCTCGTCGAGGAGGCGGGCCCGGGCGAAGGCGCGGACCACGTCGTGCAGCCGGTGGCGGGAGCCGCGGACGTGGTCCACCAGCCCCGCCGACGCGAGCCGGGCCAGCAGCCGCCGGGCCTCCTGCTCGTCCGCGCCGAGCAGCGCGGCCGCCGCGGCGGTGCCGAGGGACGCCCGCCCCGCGAGCGCCAGCCGGCGCAGCAGCCGGCGGCACTGCTCGGGCTGGTCCGTGTAGCGCAGCCACAGGACGCGCTCGACCGGGTCCACCGGCCCGTACGCGGCCAGGTCCGCCGCGAGCCGGTCCGCGCTGCGCTCGCCGAGGGAGGACCCGGCGATCCGCAGGGCGAGGGGCAGCCCGCCGCACAGCTCGCCGACCCGGTCCGCCGCCTGGGCGTCGTACGGCCCGGCGGCCGCCTCGTCGCCCGCCGCCTGGCGCAGGAGTTCCTCCGCGCCGACCGCGTCCAGTGCGTCCACCGGCAGGTGGTGCACCCGGGCCCGGAGGTCCTTCGGCAGCTCCAGCGGCGCCCGGGAGGTGACCAGGACCAGGCTGTCCGAACGCTCGGGGACGAGGGTGCGCACCTGCTCGGGGTCGCTCGCGTCGTCCAGGACGACGGTGACGGGCAGACCGGTCAGATGCTTGTCGTACAGCTCGCTCAGCCGGGCGACGTGCTGCTCCGCCGAGGAGCGCTCGCGGAAGAGGAGCTGCTCACGGGGCGCGCCGAGGCGGTTGAGGAGATGGAGGAGGGCGTCCCGGGTGGAGAGCGGCCGGCCGCTCTCGCCGCGCAGGTCCACCAGGCAGGCGCCCCGGAACTGGTCCTTCAGGTGGTGCGCGGCCCGGACCGCGAGGGTGGTGCGGCCCGCGCCGGGCGGGCCGTGCAGAACGACGACGGTCGGCTCCGTCTGCGTCGCGGCGCGGGAGGCGTGCACCCACTGGGTGATCTGCGCGAGCTGTTCGCGGCGGCCCGCGAACGGGCCCTCGGGCTGGGGGAGATGGCCGAAGGACTGCTCCAGGACGGACCGGCGGCGGGCGGCCGCGCTGCGGTCCCCGCCGCGCAGCCGGGGCGCGGCGGGCTTCTTCGCGGGGGCGGCGGCGGACGACAGCATGCGCTGCTGGTCGAGGAACGGGCGGATGCCGCGGACCTCCAGGGCGGTCAGCCACTGGAGCCGCAACTGCTCGGGCCCGCCGGGCTGGCCGGCCGCGCCCGCGCGGCGGTGGGAGGCGGGCCAGTGGGACGCCGTCACCTTGGCGACCGTGGTCGCGGCCCCCGCGACCGCGACGACGGCGCCCGCGCCGAGGGCGGTGCCGGTCGCGGTGCCGAGCGCCACGTCCGCGCCCACGGCGGCGGCCGCGGCGACGGCGGTGACCAGCGCGGGCGTGCCGAGGTTCCGGCGGGAGAAGCGCTCGGACAGCGGGGGCCGATGGGCCGCCGACTCGGCGAGGGCCTGCTCGTACGCGGCGTACTCCTCGGCCGCGCCGGCGGCCATGGTGTCGAGGGCGGCCCGGCCGCGCGACATCAGCACCTGCCCGTCGGTCCGCCCGCCACTGCGCCGGACCTCCTCCTCGACCGCCCGCCCCAGCAGCCGCTCCGCCTCTGCCCGGTGGCTGTCCCGCATCTGTCTCCCCCTCGCTGTGCACGCCGGTTGGGTTCCCTACCCAGTTGTCGCGCCGTCAATTGTGGTGCGGGGGTGGGGGGATGGGGAAGCGGGGGCGACGTGCCGGAGGGATCGCCCGGTGGTACGTGCCGACGGCCAATGCAGGAGCCCGAGCCGACGGACCTCCGGGTCGGGGCTGGGAGTGACCGCGGTCGGTTGTTCATGATCGAGCAGCCGACGCCATCCGAGTATAGCGATGACTATACTCGGATGGCGTGGACACTGAGTGGGAGATCTTCCTGGTCGACGAGGTACGTGAGTGGATCGTCGGCCTCGACGACCATGCGCACGCGAGAGTGGTGCAGGCCCTCGACGCGCTGGCGGAAGGCGGGCCCGGGCTGGGGCGCCCGCTGGTCGACACGATTCACGGCTCGTCGATGGCGAACCTGAAGGAGTTACGCCCCGGCACCGTGCGCATTCTCTTCGCCTTCGATCCCTGGCGTTGCAGCATTCTGCTGGTGGCAGGTGACAAGGCGGGGCGGTGGAGCGAGTGGTACCGGGAGGCGATCCCCCTCGCCGAACAGCGATACGAGATATACGTGAAGGAACGAGCCAGGGCAGAAGGAGGACGGTCGTGAGTGGCTACACGCGCTGGCAGGACATTCGCGCCGAGCACGTCGCCCGTGCCGGAGGCGAGGAAGCCGTGCAGGCGGGCAAGGAGGAGCTACTCGCCGAGATGACCGGGCGGCGTCTTGCCGAGCTGCGAAGGGCCCGGGGGCTGACCCAGCAGGAGGTGGCCGACCGCATGGGCGTCACCAAGGGGCGTGTGTCGCAGATCGAGCGAGGGCAGCTCTCGGGCCAGGACGTGCTCGCCCGGTTCGCCGTGGCTCTCGGTGGACGTCTGCACCAGGCCATCTACTTCGATGACGGAGACATCGCGGCCATCGCCTGAGGGTGTGCTGCGGTTGCACGGGTTCCGGAGACCTCTGCCCCGCGACAGCCCCTGCCACACCGGCCTCCGGGTGAACAACGCCCCCTCCCGCCCCGTGCGCGAGGATGGAACCATGGCGAACCGACTTGCGCAGGCGACCTCCCCCTACCTCCTCCAGCACGCCGACAACCCCGTCGACTGGTGGCCCTGGGAACCCGCGGCCTTCGAGGAGGCGCGGCGGCGGAACGTGCCCGTCTTCCTGAGTGTCGGGTACAGCAGTTGCCACTGGTGCCATGTCCTCGCGCGCGAGTCCTTCGAGGACGCCGAGACCGCCGCGTACATGAACGAGCACTTCGTGAACGTCAAGGTCGACCGTGAGGAGCGGCCGGATGTGGACGCGGTGTACATGGAGGCGGTGCAGGCGGCGACCGGGCAGGGCGGGTGGCCGATGTCCGTGTTCATGACGGCCGAGGGGGAGCCGTTCTACTTCGGGACGTACTTCCCGCCCGAGCCCCGGCACGGGATGCCGTCCTTCCGGCAGGTGCTGGAGGGCGTGAGCAGCGCGTGGACCGGGCGGCGGGAGGAGGTCGCCGAGGTGGCCGGGAAGATCGCCCGGGACCTGGCGGAGCGGGAGCTGGTGCACGGCGGCCAGGACGGGCCGCCCGGCGCCGACGAGCTGGCGCAGGCGCTGCTGGGGCTGACCCGGGAGTACGACGAGCGGCACAAGGGCTTCGGCGGGGCGCCGAAGTTCCCGCCGTCGATGGTGATCGAGTTCCTGCTGCGCCACCACGCCCGCACCGGCGCCGAGGGCGCCCTCCAGATGGCGGCGGACACCTGCGAGGCGATGGCCCGGGGCGGGATCTACGACCAGCTCGGCGGCGGGTTCGCGCGGTACGCGGTGGACCGCGAGTGGGTGGTACCGCACTTCGAGAAGATGCTCTACGACAACGCCCTCCTCTGCCGCGCCTACGCGCACCTGTGGCGCGCCACCGGCAGCGAACTCGCCAAGCGGGTCGCGCTGGAGACCGCCGACTTCCTGGTGCGCGAACTGCGCACCGCCGAGGGCGGGTTCGCCTCCGCGCTGGACGCGGACAGCGACACCCCGGACGGCGGGCACGCCGAGGGCGCGTTCTATGTGTGGACGCCCGCCCAGCTGCGCGAGGTGCTGGGGGAGGAGGACGCCGCGCGGGCGGCCGCGCTGTACGGGGTGACGGAGGAGGGCACCTTCGAGGAGGGCGCCTCGGTGCTCACGCTCCCGGCGGGCGAGCCGGACGAGGGGCTGCGGGCCCGGCTGCTCGCCGCCCGCGAGGAGCGCCCGCGCCCCGGCCGGGACGACAAGGTGGTGGCCGCCTGGAACGGGCTGGCGATCGCCGCGCTCGCCGAGACCGGCGCGTACTTCGACCGGCCCGACCTGGTGGAGCGCGCCACCGAGGCGGCGGATCTGCTGGTGCGGGTGCACATGGACTTCTCCGCCGGGGGCGTACGGCTGCACCGGACCTCGAAGGACGGGCGCGCCGGGGCGAACGCGGGGGTGCTGGAGGACTACGCGGACGTCGCGGAGGGCTTCCTGGCGCTGGCCTCGGTCGGCGGCGAGGGGGTGTGGCTCGAATTCGCCGGGTTCCTTCTGGACATCGTTCTGGACCGGTTCACCGGGGAGGGCGGGGCGCTGTACGACACGGCGCACGACGCGGAGCGGCTGATCCGCCGGCCGCAGGACCCGACGGACAACGCGGCCCCGTCCGGCTGGACGGCGGCGGCCGCGGCCCTGCTGTCGTACGCGGCGCACACCGGCAGCGCGGCGCACCGGACGGCGGCGGAGGGCGCGCTCGGCGTGGTCAGGGCGCTCGGGCCCCGGGTGCCGCGGTTCGTCGGCTGGGGGCTCGCGGCCGCGGAGGCTCTGCTGGACGGGCCGCGCGAGGTGGCGGTCGTGGGGGAGCCGGACGACTCACTGCGATGTGAGCTTCATCACACTGCTCTGCGCTCGACGGCTCCCGGGGTGGTCGTCGCCGTGGGGGTGCCGGAGGGTGGCGAGTTTCCGCTGTTGCGTAATCGACCGCTGGTGAACGACAGTTCGGCTGCGTACGTCTGCCGACGGTTCGTGTGTGAAACGCCGGTCGCAAGTGCGATGCAACTTGCCCGAAACCTCACTGCCTGAGTCCGAAACAGGGGAATTTATCGGACCGGCACCGGAATGCCACGTTCCGCCTCTACAGTCCTGTCCTGAACGACCCGCGGTGTGCGCGCGTACTGGGGAGTGCTTGCCTGCGGGTCGAGTGAGCGCCGGACGGCCAAGGGGGGTCCTTGCCGCGGCGCAGGGGGCCTAGGGGGGCTTGTGCTCATATCGGTGATTGTCGTTGCCATTTCCGTGGCACTTTTCTGGATGGCGGCGTTCACGCTCTGGTGGCAGATGCATGCCTGGCGGACGCCGGAGACGCTCGCGTCGACACGGTTCGACCGACCGGACGGCGGCGCGGGCCTGTCGTTCTCGCTGCTGCTGCCCGCCCGGCACGAGCAGGCGGTGCTGGAACACACCATCGAGCGGCTGCTGGAATCCAGCCACTCGAACTTCGAGATCATCGTGATCGTCGGGCACGACGACCCCGAGACGGCGGCCGTCGCCGAGCGCGCGGCCGCCCGGGACCCGGTCCGGGTCCGGGTCGTCACCGACACCCACGAGGCGAAGAACAAGCCGAAGGCGCTGAACACGGCCCTGCCGTACTGCCGCGGCGACATCGTGGGCGTCTTCGACGCCGAGGACCAGGTCCACCCCGAACTCCTCGCGCACGTCGACCACGCCTTCACCACCACCGGCGCCGACGTCGTCCAGGGCGGCGTCCAGCTCATCAACTTCCATTCGAGCTGGTACAGCCTGCGCAACTGCCTGGAGTACTTCTTCTACTTCCGCAGCCGGCTCCACCTGCACGCCGAGAAGGGCTTCATCCCGCTCGGCGGCAACACGGTCTTCGTCCGCACCGATGTGCTGCGCGAGGCCGACGGCTGGGACCCGAACTGCCTCGCCGAGGACTGCGACCTCGGTGTGCGCCTCTCCTCGGTGGGCAAGAAGGTCGTCGTCGCCTACGACAGCGACATGGTCACCCGGGAGGAGACCCCGGGCACCCTGATGAGCCTGCTGAAGCAGCGCACCCGGTGGAACCAGGGCTTCCTCCAGGTCTACCGGAAGAAGGACTGGAAGCAACTGCCCACCCGCGGGCAGCGGTTGCTGGCCCGCTACACCCTGATGTCGCCGTTCATGCAGGCGTTCACCGGAGTGATCATCCCGGTGAACGTCGGGGTGGCGCTCTTCTACGACGTCCCCGCGGGCATCGCCATCATCACCTTCCTGCCCCTGATCACGGCGCTGGTCACCTTTGTCTTCGAGGTCGTCGGACTCCATGACTTCGGGGTCGCCTACGGGCTGCGCGTCCGGTTCGTGCACTACCTGAAGCTGATCATCGGCGGCCCGTTCTACCAGCTGATGCTGGCCGGTGCCGCGGTCCGCGCGGTCTGGCGCGAGCAGCGCGGCAACAACGAGTGGGAGCTGACCAGCCACGTCGGCGCACACCTCACCGAACTCAACGAGACCCGAGAGGACGCCCGCCGGTGACCACGACCCTGCCTCCCGTCCCGGAGACCGACGGCGCCGGCACCGGGACGCCCTCCGGCGCGACCGCCACCGCGACGGTCACCGCTCCCACCGCCCGGGTGCCCGCCCAGCGGACCGGCGCCGCCCGGGGCCTGCCGACGCCCGACTGGGTCCGGCCCGTCGTCCGCTTCCGCAGCTCCCGCCCCGACCTGCTGCTCTGCGCCGGTCTGCTTGTCGTGATCATGGTCGTGCAGGCGTGGAACATCGGGAACTTCCCCGCCCTCAGCGACGACGAGGGAACGTATCTCTCCCAGGCGTGGGCGGTCCAGCAGGGCGAGGGGCTCGCCCACTACACCTACTGGTACGACCACCCGCCGCTGGGCTGGATCCAGATCGCGTTCCTCACCTGGATACCCTCCCTGATCGCGCCCGAGACGATGACCGTCGCCACCATGCGCGTGGTCATGCTGATCGTCAGCGCCGCCTGCGCGGTCCTGCTCTTCGTCCTCGCGCGCCGGCTGTGGCTGCCCCGCTGGGCGGCCGGTCTGGCGATGCTCCTCTTCGGCCTCTCGCCGCTCTCGGTCGTCCTCCAGCGCGAGATCTTCCTCGACAACATCGCCGTGATGTGGATGCTGCTGGCCTTCTGCCTGGCCGCGTCCCCCAAGCGGCACCTGTGGCACCACTTCGCCGCCGGGCTGGCCGCCGCCGTCTCCGTCCTCACCAAGGAGACGATGCTGCTGGTGCTGCCCGCCCTGCTGGTCACCATGTGGCGCTACAGCCACCGCGACACCCGCAAGTTCGCCGTCACCGGCGCCGTCACCGCCTGCGCCCTGATCGGCCTGTCGTACCCGCTCTACGCGCTGCTGAACAACGAACTCCTCCCCGGCCCGGGGCACGTCTCGCTGATCGACGGCATCACCTACCAGATGAGCCGCCCCGGCTCCGGGTTCATCCTGGAGGCCGGCACCGGCTCCCACGGGGTGCTCACCTCCTGGCTCTACTACGACGTGGTGCTGCCCGTCGGCGGTCTCGCCGGCGCCGCGCTGCTGCTGCTCACCATGCGCTGGTCGGTCACCGCCCGGGCGCTGGCCGGCCCCTCCCTCGTCGTCGCCATCCTCGCCGTGGTCGCCCTGCGCCCCGACGGCTACCTGCCGGCGATGTACGTGATCCAGGCGCTGCCGTTCCTCGCGCTCGTCCTCGCGGGCGGCGCGGCCAGCGTCGCCCACGCGGTGCTGCGGCGCCCCACCGGCCGGACCATCGCCCGCACCGAGCGCCGCCTGCGCACCGGCCTCGCGGCCGTCCTCGCCCTCGCCGGTCTCGTGTACGTCTCCGCGAGCTGGTACGAGGGCAACCGGGACGCCCTCACCAAGGACGCCAACGCCCCCTACCGGGCCGCCGCCGCCTGGATGGACACCGAGGTCGACGACCCGGCCCGCACCCGGGTCCTGGTCGACGACGCCCTCTGGCTCGACCTGGTGCACGACGGGTTCACCCCCGGCACCGGGGTGATCTGGTTCTACAAGGCCGACCTCGACCCGGCCGTGACGAAGACCCTGCCGCGCGGCTGGCAGGACATCGACTACGTGGTCTCGTCGCCGACCGTCCGGCGCGACGCGGCCGACCTGCCCAACGTCAAGGCCGCCCTGGAGCATTCGACGCCGGTCGCCGTCTTCGGCGAGGGCGAGGACCGCATCGAGATCCGCCGGGTGGACCCGGCTGGAGGCGAACTGTGACCACACCCCGCACCGGGGCCGAGGAACTCGGCGACCCGGAACTCAGCGCCAACCAGGTCGCCGAACCCGGCGCCGTCACCCTCGTCATCCCCACCTACAACGAGTCCGGCAACATCCGCGAACTGCTGCGCCGGCTGACCGACGCGGTGCCCGGACGGGTGCCCTGCGAGGTCCTGTTCGTCGACGACTCCACCGACGACACCCCCGAGGTCATCCGCAACGCCGCCCAGGACTGCCCCTTCCCGGTCGCCGTCCTGCACCGGGACACCCCGTCCGGCGGACTCGGCGGGGCGGTCGTGGAGGGCATGAAGCGGGCCGGCTCGGACTGGATCGTCGTCATGGACGCCGACCTCCAGCACCCGCCCGCCCTGGTGCCCGAACTGGTCGCGGCCGGGGAACGCGACGCCGCGGACCTCGTCGTCGCCAGCCGCTACATCCCCGGCGGCAGCCGGGAGGGGCTGGCCGGCGGCTACCGGGTCGCCGTCTCGCGCGGCGCCACCTGGCTCACCAAAGGGCTCTTCCCCCGCCGGCTGCACGGCATCAGCGACCCGATGAGCGGCTTCTTCGCCATCCGGCGGAGCGTGGTGACCGCGGAGGCCCTGAAGCCGCTCGGCTACAAGATCCTCCTCGAACTCGCCGTGCGCTGCCGCCCGGAGAAGGTCGCGGAGGTGCCGTTCGTCTTCCAGGACCGGTTCGCCGGGGAGTCCAAGTCGACGGCGAAGGAGGGCATGCGCTTCCTGTCCCACCTGGTCGGGCTGCGCACCGCCTCGCCGGTGGCCCGGATGATCGCCTTCGGTCTGATCGGGCTGACCGGCTTCGTGCCGAACCTGGTCGCGCTGGCGATGCTCACCGGGGCCGGGATGCACTACCTCCCGGCCGAGATCGTCGCCAACCAGTTCGGCGTCGCCTGGAACTTCGTCCTCATCGAGCTGCTGCTCTTCCGCGACCGGCGGCGGCACCGGCACTGGGCCGACCGGGTGGGCCGCTTCGCCCTCCTCGCCAACGCCGACCTGCTGCTGCGGATACCGCTGATCGCCCTGTTCGTGGCCCAGTTCGGGATGGCCGTGCTGCCGGCCACCGCGCTCGCCCTGCTGACCACGTTCGTGCTCCGGTTCGCCGCCACCGAGGCGCTCGTCTATCTGCCGCGCCGCGAGCGGACGCCCCGGCGCACCTCCCGGCGTACGGCCCGCCGCACGGCGCGCACCGAGGCGCCCGCGCTGGACACCGTCCCGTAGGTCCCGCCCCGCCCTCGCTCCCGCGCCCGTCCGCTCCCGCGCCGGCCCCGGACCCCCGTCGGGGCCGGCGCGGGGCCCCGCCACACCCGAGCCGCCGAGTCACCGCACGAAGGGAACCACCATGTCACCACCGCTCAGGGGCCTGCTGCGCCGCAGGCGCCGGACCGCGCTGTTCACCGTCGGCGCGCTGACGACCGCGCTGCTGGTGTCCGCGCCGCAGGCCGCGCAGGCCGGCCCGCCGAACCTGATCTCCAACCCGGGCTTCGAGACCGCCGGCACCGGCACCATGCCCGCCTGCTGGTCCCAGTCCGGCTGGGGCGACAACGACTACACCTTCGAGACCGTCGCCGACGCCCACTCCGGCACCAAGGCGATGAAGGTCGAGCTGACCCGCCGGGTCGACGGCGACCGCAAGACCCTGATCACCGAGAACACCGCCTGCGCCCCGACCGTCGTGCCGGACAAGCAGTACGACCTCTCCCTCTGGTACAAGTCCACCACCCCGGACGTGGCGGTCACCCTCTTCCGGCGCGACACCCAGGCCGGCTGGCAGTACTGGACCGACCTCAAGACCCTGGAGATCAGCCCCGGTTACACCCAGGCCGAGGTCCGCACCCCGGTCGTGCCGCCGAACACCGACAAGATCGCCTGGGGCGTCTCCGTCTACGGCACCGGCTCCGTCACCACCGACGACTACGTGATGGAGGAGGTGACCGTCCCCGCGCCCGAACCCGGCTGCACCGGCACCGCCGAGGAGTGCGCCAACGGCCGCTGGGAGGTCCTCCCCGTGCAGAACCCGGTGCGCTCCATGCACTCGGTGGTGATGCACAACGGCAAGGTCCTGCTGATCGCCGGCTCCGGCAACGACCCGGAGCTGTTCGAGGCGGGCACCTTCACCTCGGCGGTCTACGACCCCGAGGACGGCACCTACAAGGTCATCCCGACCCCGGACGACATGTTCTGCGCCGGCCACGTCCAGCTCCAGGACGGCAAGGTGCTCATCATGTCCGGCAACAAGGGCTACCCCTCGGCCGACGGCACCATCGGCTACCAGGGCTACAAGGACTCGTACATCTTCGACCCGGACACCGAGACCTACATCAAGACCAACGACATGAACGACGGGCACTGGTACCCGTCGGCCACCATCCTCGGCAACGGTGACGTGATCTCCTTCGGCGGCCTGAAGGAGGACTCCACCGGTTCGGTGACCGCGGAGCGCTTCTCCGCCGCGGACAACGCCTGGATGCCGCTGTGGCAGGTCAACCAGACCTGGTCGTACTGGGGTCTGTACCCGTCGATGATCCTGATGCAGGACGGCCGGCTCTTCTACTCCGGCAGCCATGTCTTCGGCAACGGCACCCCGGGCACCGGCTCCGCGATCTACGACTACGACGCCAACACCGTCACCGAGGTCCCCGGCCTCCAGAACAAGGACGAACGCGACCAGTCCGCGAGCGTGCTGCTGCCGCCCGCCCAGGACCAGAAGGTCCTCACCATCGGCGGCGGCAACATCGACTCCAACCCGGCCGCCAACCGCCTGACCGACATCATCGACCTCAAGCAGCCCAACCCGCAGTACGTGCACGGCCCGCCGCTCCCGCAGGGCACGGTCGACATGGGCGACGGGCCCCGGCCGCAGACCGGCGCCGAGGGCAAGATGTACGTCTCCGCGGTGCTGCTGCCGGACGGCACGGTGCTGGAGACCGGCGGCGCGCTGCACAACCGCGCCAACCCGGTCTACTCCGCGTCGATCTTCGACCCGGTGACCGAGACCTTCGACCCGGTCACCCCGGACCCGGAGGCCCGCGGCTACCACTCCTCCTCGTTCCTGCTCCCCGACGGCCGGGTCATGTCGGTCGGCGACAACCCGGGCAACGGCTCCTGGAACCACAATGTGTCCGTCTACACCCCGCCGTACCTGCTCAAGGGCCCCCGTCCGCAGATCACTTCGGTGATCGACGGCGAGTGGACCTACGGCGACACCCAGCGGATCACGGTGGACCGGCCGATCGTCAAGGCCGAGCTGATCCGCCCGGCGGCGGTGACGCACTCCTCGGACCCGAACCAGCGCTTCGTGGATCTGCCGCTGTCGGTCGACGGCAACAACATCGACCTCAACGTCACCAGCAACCCCAACCTGGCCCCGCCCGGCTGGTACATGCTGTTCGCGGTCGACGCCAACGGCGTGCCGTCGGTGGCGGAGTGGATCCACCTCGGCGGCCCGCCGGCGATGGCGAAGGACGCGCCGTCCGCGCACGTCCACGAGTTCGCCGACGCGCCGGCCAAGCCGGCGAAGAAGCCCGGCAAGAAGCGGTCCGCGCAGAAGGTCGACCCCCAGATCTCGGGCTGCGACCGGCACTACGGCAGCGCCGGGGTGTGCGTCCCGACCGACTTCCCGAAGAAGGTCGCCAAGACCACCCAGGCGCGCTGCGACTGGCTGAAGGCCAACGACTACGGCCGGCTGAAGGTCAACGGCAAGGACGACCCGCTCCGCCTCGACCCGAACCGGGACGGGGTGGCCTGCGGCAAGGGTGACGTGCGGCGCAGGTGACCGCGCCCGCGCGCGTGAGCCGCGTATGACACCGGGCCCTGTCCGCCCCGGGGCGGACAGGGCCCGGCCTGCTGTACGGGCCCCGGCCGGTGTCAGGAGCCGCCGGTGCCCAGGGCCTGTACGTCGATCAGGTTGAACGCCTGGTGGACGTAGACGTTGGTCAGCCGCGGGCCTCGGTAGACCACCGTCTTGTCGGCGACGAAGGGGAGGTAGTACGCCCCGTCGGTGACCTTGTGGTTGATCTCCCGGTGGATGCGGTTGGCCTCGGCCCGGTCCGTCTCGGCCGAGGCCCGGTCGAAGAGTTCGTCGATGGCCGGGTCGTCCACCTGGGCGTAGTTGGTGTTGCCGCTCGCTGTCAGGTGCCGGCTGTCGGCCAGCGGCTGGAGGAAGCCCGCGCCGGTCGGGAAGTCGGCGCCCCAGCCCAGCATCAGCATCCCGATCCCCTTCTGCTTGAGGGCCGCCGGGCTGCCCAGCACCGAGAAGAAGGCCGCGGCGTCGTCGAACTCCTCCAGTTCCAGGGTGATCCCAGCGGCCCCGAGATCCCGTCGCAGGGCGTTGGCGGCCTGTACGTCCTTGGGGTTCCCGGTGCGCACGGCCATCTTCACGGTGAAGCCGTCGGGCTTTCCGCAGGCCCGCAGCGCCTCCTGGGCCTTCCCGGGCTGCGGCTTGCCCCGGGTCAGGCCGAACGGGTCGTAGGAGTCGGCCCCCTGGATCGTCGGCGGCAGCATATTGCCGTGCAGGGAGCCGGAGTTCGCCCCGCCGCGCGCGGTGCGCAACGCGTCGGTGCCGGCCGCGTACAGCACCGCCTTGCGGCAGTCGGCGTCGTTCAGGGGCGCGCTCTTGGAGAGGAGGGTGACCATCCGGATGTACCCGCTGTGCGGGTTGTCCGCGTGCGCCTTCAGCTTCTCGTCCCCGAGCACCCGGGGGACCGAGGCCGGGCCGAGCCCGGTCTGCGAGACGTCCAGGTCGGCCTGGCCCGCGAGCAGCCGCGCGTCCGCCGCGGCGGGGTCGGCGACGACATCCAGCTCGACCCGGTCCGGAAGGGCGCCGCGGACCGGGTCGGAGCCGCGGTCCCACTTCTCGTTGCGGACGAGGACCAGGGAGCGGCCCGGCCGGTACGACTCGAAGCGGTAGGGGCCCGAGGAGACGGGCTTCTCGCCGTACCGCTCGCGGGTGTCCTTCTCCTTGGGGACGGGGGCGGTGGCGCCCATGGTGAGGAAGTAGGGGAAGCGGGAGTCCGCCTCGGCCAGCTTGAAGACGACGGTCCGGTCGTCCGGGGTCTCGACCGACCGCAGGCCGCCGGAGCCGCCCTGGTAGGGGCCGCGGTAGTTCTGCTTCCGGTCCAGCACGTCCACGAGATAGGTCGGCCCGCCGGGGAGCACGTCCTGCGCGAAGGCGCGCTCGACGGCGTACTTGACGTCCGCGGAGGTGATCGGGGAGCCGTCCTCGAAGGTCAGGCCGGAGCGCAGGGTGAGCCGGTAGGTGCGGCCGTCGGAGGAGACGTCGGGCTGCGACTCGGCCAGGTCGGGGACGAGTTCGAGGCCCTTGCCGCCCGGCTCGGGGGCGTAGGTCAGCAGGGTGCGGGCGTAGAGCCGCTGCATGTTCCAGACCCAGCCGTAGTAGGAGCGGGCCGGGTCCCAGGAGTCCGCGTCGGAGGAGCTGACCAGTTTCAGTGTGCCGCCCCTGGCGTCCGAGGCGTTGACGACGTTGCCGATGGCGGCGTTGAAGCCGGCGGCGGACGAGGACTTCCTGCCGTCGCCCTTGCCCTGGCCCTGCCCCTCCTCACTCGTGCCCTGTCCCTGGGACTGGTCCTTGCGCCGGTCGTCGTCCTTCTTGCCCTGCTGGATCAGGACGCCGGTGACGCCGCCGCCGACGACCAGGGCGACGGTGACGGCGATGGCCGCGATACGGCGGCGCCGGGCACGGGCGGCCGCGTTCGCGGGCGGGTGCTGGGGGTGGTGGGGGTGTTGCGGGTGCTGGGGTGCGGCCGGGTAGGGGATGGGCGGGCCGGTCACGAGGTGCGGGTGGTGCGGCGGGTGGGCCTGGTGCGGCGGGTAGGCGGGCGGGGCGGGCGGGGGTGCCGGGTCCCCGTGCGGCCGGGTGGTCCCGGGGGCGGGCGCGGGGGTCGGTGCCACCGGGTCCGCGCCGGCCGTGGGGGCGGGGGTCGCGGGGGCGCCGGGCGTCGCCTCGGGGCGCTTGCCGAGGGGCACGCGCGGGTCGGGGGTCGGGCGGGGGTCCTGGGGGAGCGGGGCGGCGGCCTGGGAGCCGAGGGCCGCGGCCACCGCCTCCGGAAGCCAGCCGGTCGTCCAGCCCTGCCCGTCCGCGAGCGAGTGGCCGTCCGCCTCACCGAGCAACTGCCCGAAGAGGGAGAGGAGTTCGGGGACGGTGGGCCGCCGGGCCGGGTCCTTCTCCAGGCACCGGCGGACGAACTCCGTGCCCGCCGGCAGCCCGCGCAGATCCGGTTCCTCGTACACGGCGCGGAAGTTGACCGAGTGCGCCGAGCCGGTCCCGAAGGCGGTCGTGCCGGTCGCGGCGAACGCCAGGACGGCGCCCAGGGAGAACACGTCGCTCGCCGGGCCGACCTGTTGTCCGGTGACCTGCTCGGGGGACATGAACCCGGGGGTGCCGATGACCGTGCCGGTCTGGGTGAGGGCGCTCGCCTCGGCGAGGATCGAGATACCGAAGTCGATGACCCGGGGCCCGTCGTCGGCGAGCAGCACGTTGGACGGCTTGAGGTCCCGGTGCACCAGCCCCGCGCCGTGCACGGCCTCCAGCGCCTCGGTCAGCCCGGCCCCGAGGACCAGCAGTGAGCGCAGGGGCCAGGCGCCGTGGGCGCGGACCGCCGTCTCCAGGGGCAGCCCGGGGACGTAGGCGGTGGCGAGCCAGGCGGGCGAGCCGGTGGGGTCGGCGTCCACGACGGCGGCGGTGAAGAAGCCGGTGACCCGCCGGGCGGCCTCCACCTCGCGCGCGAACCGGCGCTGGAACTCGGGGTCCTCGGCGAGTTCGGCGCGCACCACCTTGACCGCGACCATCCGGCCGCTGGTGGAACGGCCCAGGTACACCCGGCCCATGCCGCCCGCGCCCAGGCGCGCGAGGATCCGATAGCGGCCCACCTGCCGCGGGTCTGCCGTATCCAGCGCCTGCAACGCCGCCCCCGTGCTCTGACCCCGCCCCCTGGGGGTCGCCGGAGTCGATTACATCAGATCCGCGCGCGCCGCTTGCCGGAGTGCCGGTCAGGGGCGCCGGTCGGGGGTGCCGTTGCAGGAGTGCCGGTCAGGGCTGCCGTTCCGGGAGTGCGCCGGTCAGGAGTGCTGGTAGGCGACGAGCGAGATGCCGACGTAGTGGACGACGAACGCGGCCAGCGTCAGCGAGTGGAAGACCTCGTGGAAACCGAACCAGCGGGGCGAGGGGTTGGGCCGCTTGAGCCCGTAGATCACGCCGCCCGCGCTGTAGAGGAGTCCGCCGACGACCACCAGGACCAGTACCGCGATACCGCCCGCGCGCATGAAGTCGGGCAGGAAGAAGACCGCGGCCCAGCCCATCGCGATGTAGCAGGGCGTGTAGAGCCAGCGCGGGGCGCCGACCCAGAAGACGCGGAAGGCGATCCCGGCCACCGCGGCCGCCCACACCGCCCAGAGCAGGACCCGGCCGGTGGCGTCGGGCAGCAGGAGGAGGGTGAGCGGGGTGTAGGTGCCCGCGATGATCAGGAAGATGTTGGCGTGGTCGAGCCGTCGCAGGACGGCGGTCGCGCGCGGCCCCCAGGTGCCCCGGTGGTAGAGGGCGCTCACCCCGAACAGCAGGCAGGCGGTGAGGGCGTAGACCCCGCAGGCTATGCGGCCGCGGGTCGAGTCGGCGAGGGCGGTGAGCACCACACCGGCGATCAGCGCCGCGGGGAACATCCCGGCGTGGAGCCAGCCGCGGAGCTTCGGCTTCACCTGTTGGAGGGCTGCTTCGGTCGCTTCGACGGCGGCGGAGGTCATGTCCCGCATGGTACCTACGCGACCGTAGGTAACGGGAGGCGGAGTGGCGCCCCTCACGGTGTGCGCGGGCGTCCGGCGGGCCCGTCACCTGCGGGTCCGGGAGCGCCCCCGATCGAGTGGTGATGCTCACATGAGAGGCCCTCTGGACATATGCGCATTCGGCATCGATGATCAGATGAGTGCGGTCGGCACCGGATGAGCGCCTACGAAGCGTCCGGGTCGCAGCCCCCAAGGGGCAACCAACTACACACCCCTCATTTAGGAGCAATCGTGGCGCGTGACAACGCGGCTCCCGGCACCCTCCCGACCGGCCATCAGGAACTGATCCGCTGGGTCGACGAGATCGCGGCGATCACCCAGCCCGACCGCATCGTCTGGTGCGACGGTTCGGAGGCCGAGTACGAGCGTCTCTGCGAGGAACTGGTCGCCAAGGGCACGTTCCGGAAGCTGGACCCGATCAAGCGCCCCAACTCGTACTACGCCGCCTCCGACCCGACGGACGTGGCGCGCGTCGAGGACCGCACCTTCATCTGCTCCGAGAAGGAGGCGGACGCCGGCCCCACGAACCACTGGAAGGCCCCGGCGGAGATGAAGGCCATCTTTACCGGAGAAGGAGACGGTTTCGCGGGGGAGAAGGGCATCTTCCGCGGCTCGATGAAGGGCCGCACGATGTACGTCGTGCCCTTCTGCATGGGCCCGCTCGGCTCGCCGCTGTCCGCGATCGGCGTCGAGATCACCGACTCCGCGTACGTCGCCGTCTCCATGCGCACCATGACCCGCATGGGGCAGCCCGTCCTCGACGAACTCGGCGACGACGGCTTCTTCGTCAAGGCCGTGCACACCCTGGGCGCCCCGCTGGCGGAGGGCGAGGCGGACGTCCCGTGGCCCTGCAACTCCACCAAGTACATCTCGCACTTCCCCGAGACCCGGGAGATCTGGTCCTACGGCTCGGGCTACGGCGGCAACGCCCTGCTCGGCAAGAAGTGCTACGCGCTGCGCATCGCCTCCGTGATGGCCCGTGACGAGGGCTGGCTCGCCGAGCACATGCTGATCCTCAAGCTCACCCCGCCGCAGGGCGAGTCGAAGTACGTCGCCGCCGCGTTCCCGTCCGCCTGCGGGAAGACCAACCTCGCCATGCTGGAGCCCACGATCTCCGGCTGGACGGTCGAGACCATCGGCGACGACATCGCCTGGATGCGCTTCGGCGAGGACGGCCGCCTCTACGCGATCAACCCCGAGGCCGGCTTCTTCGGTGTCGCCCCCGGCACCGGCGAGCACACCAACGCCAACGCCATGAAGACCCTCTGGGGCAACGCGGTCTTCACCAACGTCGCGCTCACCGACGACGGCGACGTGTGGTGGGAGGGCATGACCGAGGAGGCGCCCGCGCACCTCACGGACTGGAAGGGCAACGACTGGACGCCCGAGTCCGGCACTCCGGCCGCCCACCCCAACGCCCGCTTCACCGTCCCGGCCGCGCAGTGCCCGATCGCCGCGCCCGAGTGGGAGGACCCGAAGGGCGTGCCGATCTCGGCGATCCTCTTCGGCGGCCGCCGCGCCTCGGCCGTGCCGCTGGTGACCGAGTCCTTCGACTGGCAGCACGGCGTCTTCCTGGGTGCCAACGTCGCCTCCGAGAAGACCGCCGCCGCCGAGGGCAAGGTCGGCGAACTGCGCCGCGACCCGTTCGCCATGCTGCCGTTCTGCGGCTACAACATGGGCGACTACATGGCGCACTGGATCGACGTGGCCAAGGACAAGGACCAGTCCAAGCTGCCGAAGATCTACTACGTGAACTGGTTCCGCAAGAACGACGCCGGGAAGTTCGTCTGGCCCGGCTTCGGCGAGAACAGCCGCGTGCTGAAGTGGATCGTCGAGCGCCTGGAGGGCCGCGCGGAGGGCGTCGAGACGCCGATCGGCATCCTGCCGACCAAGGAGGCTCTGGACACCGAGGGCCTGGAGCTGGCCGAGGACGACCTCGACTTCCTGCTCAAGGTCGACGCCGAGGTCTGGCGCGAGGAGGCCGCGCTGGTCCCCGAGCACCTGAACACCTTCGGTGACCACACGCCCAAGGAGCTGTGGGACGAGTACCGCGCTCTCGTCGCCCGCCTGGGCTGACCCGCAAGCCTGGGGGATGTCCGGCGGTCAGGGCCGGACATCCCCCGGACCCTCGCGGCGGGCCCGTTCCGACATCCGCCCTGACCTGTGGGTCGTCCCCGCCGGTCCGCCGTCCACCGAGGCCCCCCGGAGCACGAACTCCGGGGGCCTCGGCCTTTGCGTGGGTGGCACCCGGTCCGCGGCCTCCCCGGTCGCGGGCCGGGGCCGGTCAGACGCCGACCAGGGGCCGGCTCTCCAGGGCGGCCGTGTGCGCGTCCATCCGCTGGGCGGAGAGGATCGCGACGGCCGTGTCGGCGCGGGACGCGGCGACGACCAGGGCGCGGCCCGCGAGCGCGAGCGCCCGCCGGTGCAGCGCCTCGGCGCCGGCCCCGCCGCGGGCGGTGTGCCGGGCGGGAGGCGCGCCGCGCAGCCGGGCGACCTGGACCGCGATCGCCTCGGCCGCCTCGTCGAGCCCCAGCTCGTCGGTGACGGCGAGAAGCGCCGCGAGATGCCCGGCGAGCTGGATGTCCAGCTCCTCCTCGCGGGAGCGGTGGGGGTACTCGGCGTCGTCGGCCGGGGAATGGACCGACTTGGTGCGGATCGGTTCGTACATGGGGCGGCCTCCTGCTCTGTCCAGGAGACCATCCTACATTGGAACGAGTCTAAAGTTGGCGGGGTTCGGGAGATCCGTTCCCCGGGGTCGCGGTCAGGCGGCGGCCCCTCGTCGGGGTTCGTCCGCCCCGTGCCAGGCCGGTTCGCTCACGCGCTGTCGCGGCTGACCGGCGCGCGGGTCAGAGCCGGCCGAGGTCGATTTCCACGAGGAAGGGGGCCACTGCCTTGAGGACGCCGGTGAACACGTCTCCGTCCCGGTAGGTCTTCGTCGCGGGGTCGAGAACGTAGGTGTACACCAGAGGAACGCCCGTCGCGGCCTGCTCGATCCGCCAGTAGAAGCCGATGCCCGCTTTGGCGTACTGGTCGACCTTCACGATCCGGTCGGTGGTCTCCGAGCCCGGTGACACCACCTCCGCGACCAGCAGCACGTGCTCAGGGCGGGTCGGGGTGATGTCGATCGTGTCCGCGCGGTACACGACGACGTCCGGGCGACGGTTGGTGAGCGGGACGTCCTGGAGCCGGACGTCGAAGCCCGTGTCGGCGTTCCACTCCGGGCCCGCGGCGGCATCCAGGGCGTTCGCCAGAATCCGGGCCGGCCGGTTGTGCCGCTTGGACGCGCTCGGACTCACGACGACCATCCCGTCCACGATCTCGATGCCGGCGCACTGCTCCTCGGACCAGGAGTCGTACTCCTCGGCCGTGATCTGCTCATGCATCCACGCAGGGGCCACCATCCCGGCCGCCATGAAGCACCTCCCGGACACCGTGCCGCGGGGCCGATCCCGCTGGGTTCAGCGTACTGTCTGCGCCGCGCGGTCTTCCGGACACCGGTATCGCGACGCGGCCCCGTCCTCATGGGAGGGGAGCCCGCTACCCCCGCGGCCGGGGCGTCAGTGCTGGCTGTAGCCGTCCAGGAACGTGCCGATCCGGGTCACCGCGTCCGCGAGGTCCTTGGCCGCGGGGAGGGTCACGATCCGGAAGTGGTCGGGTTCGGGCCAGTTGAAGCCGGTGCCGTGGACGACCATGATCTTCTCGGCGCGGAGCAGGTCGAGGACCATCTCCCGGTCGTCCTTGATCTTGTAGACCGAGGGGTCCAGGCGCGGGAAGAGGTACAGCGCCCCCTTGGGCTTCACGCAGGTGATCCCGGGGATCTGCGTCAGCAGGTCGTACGCCGTGTCCCGCTGCTCCAGCAGGCGCCCGCCGGGCAGGACGAGCTGCTCGATGGACTGGCGGCCGCCGAGGGCGGTGGCCACCGCGTGCTGGGAGGGCATGTTGGCGCAGAGCCGCATGTTCGCCAGGATCGTCAGGCCCTCGATGTAGGAGGCCGCGTGCGCCTTCGGGCCGCAGACCGCGAGCCAGCCGGAGCGGTAGCCCGCCACCCGGTAGTTCTTGGAGAGCCCGTTGAAGGTGAGCACCAGCAGATCGGGGGCGACGGCGGCGGTCGGGGTGTGCGTGGCGCCGTCGTAGAGGATCTTGTCGTAGATCTCGTCCGAGCAGACGACCAGGTTGTGGCGGCGGGCGATCTCGGTCAGGGAGCGCAGCATCGCCTCGTCGTAGACCGCGCCCGTCGGGTTGTTCGGGTTGATGATCACGATCGCCTTGGTGCGGTCGGTGATCTTCCGCTCGATGTCGGCGAGGTCCGGCATCCAGTCGGACTGCTCGTCGCAGCGGTAGTGCACGGCGGTGCCGCCGGAGAGCGAGACGGAGGCCGTCCACAGCGGGTAGTCCGGCGCGGGCACCAGGACCTCGTCGCCGTCGTCGAGCAGCGCCTGCATCGACATCTGGATCAGCTCGGAGACGCCGTTGCCGAGGTAGACGTCCTCGACGTCCAGGTCGATGCCCTTGGTCTGGTAGTGCTGCATCACCGCGCGCCGCGCCGTGAGCAGGCCCTTGGCGTCGCCGTAGCCGTGCGCCCCGCCGACGTTGCGGAGGATGTCCTCCAGGATCTCCGGCGGGCACTCGAAACCGAAGGCCGCCGGGTTGCCCGTGTTGAGCTTGAGGATGCGATGACCTGCTGCTTCCAGCCGCATCGCCTCCTCCAGGACCGGGCCCCGGATTTCGTAACAGACGTTGGCGAGCTTCGTGGACTGGATCACCTGCATGACGCGAGCTTACGGGTGCGGCGGCGGGATCGCCCCCGGCTCCGGCCCCGGGCGGCCGTCCGCGTATGTCCCGGTTTGCTGCTTCCGGTGGTCGCGGCGCCCGGCGCCCTTGGAAAACGGACCGGGGCGGCCGGTGCGCCTGCGATTCCTGCCCGTGTGACGGCTGTGTTGCGCTCGTCACCCTGCGGGGTGGGGTGCGGTAGGGTGTGCGTCCCCACGCAGGCCGCCGACCGTACGCGGCCCCGCGGAGCGACCCGAGGAGGTGAGCCCGATTCCCGTACACGCAGGCCGGGCACCCGCCTCCCGCCGCCGCGTCGCCGACCGGGCACGGTAACCGGACGCGACCGCCGGGTGCCCCTCGGTACCCGAAAGGCTGTCCCATGCCCCTTCCCGCACCCTCGTCCCCGCCGTGCCGGTCCGAGGTGGTCGCCGCGCTGCGCGCCGCCGGCTGCGTCTTCGCCGAGGACGAGGCCGCGCTGCTGACCGGTGCGGCCCGTGACGAGGCGGCCCTGCGCGCCCTGGTCGCCCGCCGCGTTGCCGGGCTCCCGCTCGAACAGGTCCTCGGCTGGGCCGAGTTCCACGGCCGCCGGGTGGCCGTCGACCCCGGGGTCTTCGTGCCCCGCCGCCGCACCGAGTTCCTCGTCGAACGGGCCGCCGCCCTCGGCGCGCCCGGGGACGTGGTCGTCGACCTGTGCTGCGGCACCGGCGCGGTCGGCGCGGCCGTGCTGGGCGCCCTCGGCGACGCGGAGCTGCACGCCGCCGACATCGACCCCGCCGCGGTGCGCTGCGCCCGGCGCAATCTCGCGCCGCTGGGCGGCCTGGTCCACGAGGGCGACCTGTACGCGGCCCTGCCGGCACGGCTGCGGGGGCGGGTCGGCGTCCTGGTGGTCAACGCGCCGTACGTGCCCACGGCCGAGCTGGGCCTGCTGCCGCCGGAGGCCCGCGACCACGAGCCGCCGGTCGCCCTCGACGGCGGGGCGGACGGACTGGACGTCCAGCGCCGGGTCACGGCGGGCGCGGGCGCGTGGCTCGCCCCCGGCGGCGTGCTGCTCATCGAGACCAGCCGCCGCCAGGCCCCGGAGACCGCGGCCGCCTTCACCGCCCACGGGCTCACGGCCACCACCGCCGTCTGCGAGGACCGGGACGCCACGGTGGTGGCCGGCACCCGGGGGCGGCACCCGGGGGTTCGGCGGGCGACGCGGCCCCGGCGGTGACCGGGGCCCCTGGGGCGGCCGGGGCCTGGCGTCAGGCGCGGGGCGCGTCCCAGGGGGCCCGGGCCAGGCTGAGGTCCGCGGGGAGGGCCAGGGAGTCGAGCAGCCGGCTGACCGTGCCGCCCGCCTGCTCGTCCATGGTGATCACCGTGGTGTAGTGGCTGTTCGTCAGCGCCGGGCGGCGGCTGAGGAAGTCGGGGGCCGCGCCCGCCACGACCAGGGCGAGCACCTGCCGCCCGGGGGCCGCCAGGGACTCGACGAAGTCGAGGAGCGCGTCGTCGGCGCGGTGCATGTCGTCGACGATCAGGACCAGCGGCCGTTCCTTGGAGGCGGTCTCCAGGAACTGGTACCAGCTGTCCAGCCACTCGCCCGTGCCGAAGCCCTCCTCGGGCCGGACCGCCGGGTCGACGAACGGACCGAGCCGGGCCGCGAGCCAGTTGGCCCGGCCCTGCTCACCGACCAGCCGGTGCAGCACCGCCTCCAGCTTCGCCCGCGCCGTCTGCGCCGAGTCCTGGCCGGAGATACCGCAGTACGCGGAGAGGATCGACCGGTGCGCCACGAACGCGCCCGCCCTCGGCGCGGGCGGGCCGCACCAGAACACCACCTGCGCGGAGCGCGGGTTCTCGTCGGCGAGCTGCCGGAAGTCCATCAGCATCTGGGTGCGCGCCGCTCCGGAGGAGCCGAGCACGGAGACCAGGTGCGAGCGGGACCAGCGGCCGGTGTGCACCATCAGACTGTGCAGCAGGTCGAGTTCACCGCCGTAGTCGGACTCGCTGTCCAGCCCCGAGTACCCGAACACCCCTGTCTCCGTGGCGACATGGCGCAGCTGCCAGCGCAGCGGCGAACCCGCGGGCTGGGTGAAGGAGTAGCCGGGGCCGGCCGCCTCCCGGGTGTCGGGGCAGACCTGGATCTCGCCGTCCGGTACCAACGGCAGCATCGCCTGGCAGGCGTGCAGCAGGGCGCCGCTCGCCGACAGCGGGGCCGTGCCGTGCTCGCCGCCGCGCCGCACCAGCGCCTCGCCCGTGACGATCGCCGTGCGCAGGACGACCTCGCCCGGCATGGGGGCGCCGCCGGTGCCGGGTTCGGCCGTGCAGGCGAACGCGGTCCGCAGGGCGCCGGCCGCCTGGAGGGCGCGTTCGGCGTGGTCGGAGGCGGGCGCCTGGGCCGGGAACAGCCCTAAGGTGTCGGCGCCCATGGCGGCGGCCACCGTGCCGCCCCGGCTCTCGATCTCCTGCCGGATACGGGTCCCGGCCCGGTCCAGGGCGGCGTCGGTGTCGGTGCCCTCGGGGGTGTCCGGGCTCAGGCCGGTACGGACCAGGACGACGCTCACCTCCTGGCGTACCGGCGCGGTCGCGGCCACCGGTACGGGCAGGGCGGTCTTCGGGGCGGGGCGGGGCTCGGAGTCGGCGGCGGTCGCGGGCGGCGCGGCCGGAGTCCGGCCGTCGGGGAGCGGGAACGGGAGGCCGTCCGGGGCGGACGCCCGGGACGGGTCGGCGGGGCCGCGCGGCACCGGCATGGTCACCAGGGCGGCGGGCGGGGCGTACTGGAGGGCCGGGTCCTGCATCAGGATGGCCTGCTGGAGCAACTGGAGTTCCCGGCTGGGCTCCAGGCCCAGGTCCTCGACGAGGGAGGAGCGCAGCCGGCTGTAGACGCCGAGGGCGTCGGCCTGCCGGCCGCAGCGGTACAGGGCGCGCATCAGCTGGCCGCAGGAGCGCTCGCGCAGGGGCTCGGCCTCCACGAGCGCTTCGAGTTCCCCGAGGACCGCGTAGTGCCGCCCGCAGGCGAGTTCGGCCTCGAAGCAGTCCTCCAGCACGTCCAGCCGGGTGTTCTGCACGGTCGTCAGTTCCGGCCACATGAAGCCGACCTCGACGAGGTCGGCGAGGACCGAGCCGCGCCACAGCTTCAGCGCGTCCCGGAGCTGACGGGCCGCCTCCTCGGAGGCGCCCGCCGCCAGATGGATACGGCCCTGCTCGACGCGGCGGCTGAAGAGGTGGAGGTCCACCTGCTCGGGCGCGACGTCGAGGGCGTAGCCCGGGGCCTGGGTGCGCAGGGTGACCGGGGCCTGGGTGTCGTCGGCCGCGGCCAGGCGTCTGCGCAGCCCCCAGACGGCGTTCTGCAGGATCTTGCGGGCGGTGGCCGGCGCCTCCTCCAGGCTCCACAGGGCCCGCAGGAGTTGGCTGGTGGGGACGACCTGGTTGGGCTGGAGGAGGAGGAAGCCGAGTGCGGCCCGCTGCTTGCTCCCGCCGAGCTCGATGGACCGGCCGCCGGAGACGACCTCCAAGGGTCCGAGCATCCGGAACCACATAACTCTTCCCCCCGTAGTCGGTGAGACTCTGCGCCACACAATACAAACCGTAGGTACGGTTTTTCAAGAAGAAACGAACCGGCGCTCAAGGGGTGAGACAAGCCGTTCCCGGTCTGCGGTGCGGCTGGAACCGAGCGCCCATGTCCCGCTGTGAAGCGCATAGATGGTGGTCAGAGGCGGGTGGTGAACGGAAGCGGCGACGTCGTCCGACGTCGCCGCTGCTGCCGTTCGAGGCCGTTCAGAAACATGGACATCCGATCGGTTTCTGAGGCCCAATGGGGTGATATGTCTACGATGCGCCGATCGCCAGGGGGCGCCGGTAGCCGCCGCGGACGAGGTCGCAGGTGTCCCGCAGGGCCGTCTCCAGGAGGGAGATCTCCTCGTCCGTGATGTATATCGAGGGCTCGAAGCGCAGGGTGTTCGCCGCGCTCGCCGTCGGGAAGGTGCGGATCCGGTGCCCGCCCAGCAGATGCCCGGCCACCAGATAGCCGAACAGGCCGTTCCGGGCCGCCTCCTGGACCGGCGGCGCCGGGGCGTCGGACTGGTCGTGGAACTCGAAGCCCAGCATCAGGCCCCGCCCGCGCACCTCCTTCACCACGTCCGGGAAGTCCGCCCGCACCGACTCCAGGGCCGCCCTGATCCGCTCGCCCCGCTCGGCCGCCCGGCGGTAGGCCGCGCCGTCGTCCGCCTCCAGGAGGTCCAGGACCTTCAGCGCGATCCGGCTGGAGAACCCGTCCTTGGCGAAGGTGGAGCTGTGCACCAGCTCGAACTCGGGCCGGTAGCGGGACTCCCGGATCAGCAGCACGGATATCTTGGCCAGCCCGCCGCCCAGGCTCTTCGCCAGCGTGTAGTAGTCCCCCTCCAGCCCGAGCGCGGTCGCGGCGAGGAAGCGGCCGGTGCGGCCCATGCCGCTCTGGATCTCGTCCACGACCACCGGCACCCCGGCCGCCGCGCACACCTGCCCCACCTCCGCGGCGAACTCGGCCGGCAGCTCCCGGATACCGCCCTCGCCCTGCACCGGTTCCAGCAGGAACGCGCAGAACACCGGCGCCTCGTGCTCGGTCGCGCTCACCGTGCCGTCCGCCACGGCCAGCCCGTGCAGCACGGTCCGCTCCTCCTCGACGAGCTTCCGCAGCACCCCCGGCTGGTCGACGGGTACGAACCGGGCCTGCGCGGCCAGCGCCTTGAACGGGGTGCGGTAGCCGTCGTTGTGGGTGAGCTGCACACTGGCGGCCAGCTTGCCGTGGAACGCGCCCTCGGGGGCGAGGAACAGGGGCCCCCGGGCGGCCCGTTCGGCGTTGCGGCGGGCGAGCGCGTCCACCAGGGCGTCGGGCGCCGCGCCCTCGGCGGGGGCGTCGAGCCCGAGCGACCGCCACAGGTCCGCGGGCGCCGAGGCCGTGCCGTCCAGGAGAGCCGTGCGGGCCGCGGCCAGTTCGGCACCGGCCGCCGCGCCCGCCTCGGCGAGCCGGCTCACCCGGTCCAGCTCGGCGTGCTTGAGGGCCGCCTCGTTCGCCTCCGCGCCCGAGTTGGCGAGGATGGCGAACCAGTTCTCCGTGGAACCGGTCTCGCGGCGCACGATCCGGTTCAGCTCCAGCGCCAGCAGATTGGCGTCCGGACGCACCGAGAACTGGGCGTGCACCGGGACGCCGGAATCGAGGAGTTCCTTGGCGAGCGCGGTGATCGCCGGGTGGTGGTGGCCGAGGATCAGGGAGCCGTAACCACCCGCGAAGTCGGTCACCGGAATCTCCGTGCCGTCCGCGCCGAGGCGGTAGAGGGTATTTTCCTCGGCGCGCACGTATTCGGCGTCCAGACCGGCGGTCGCGAGCACCGAACCCAAATAGGGTTCGGCGAGCTGGAGTCGTTCTGCTTCGGAATTCATGGTCTCCCCTTGTCCCTTGTCCTGGGCGCCTTGTCCCATGTCCTGGGCGGCCCGGCCGCCGTCCCGGGAGCCTAGGGCCGCCCGTTCCGGCGTCCCGTCAACGCGCGGTAACAGCGGGGTCATTCGCGACCGGCGACGGGAAGGAGTTCGGGATTACCCGGCGGTTGCGGCACCCGAATCGGATTCCGTTACGTTCGGAACCATGGCCGAATCAAAGAGGGTGACATGAATCCTGTATCTGACCGGATATCGACCGGGTCGGTGGCCGCGGGTCCGGCGACCGGCCTCCGTACGCCCGTTTCCGCCGAGGCGCTCAGGGAGGTGATGGCGCAGTTCGCCACCGGCGTCGTCGTCATCACCGTCGGCGGCGAGCACATCCACGCCATGACGGCCAACGCCTTCAGCTCCGTCTCCCTGGACCCGCCGACCGTGCTCTGCTCGGTGGCCCACAGCGCCGTGATGCACCGCGCGATCACCGCCGGGCGGGGCTTCGGGGTGTCCATCCTCGCCGACGGGCAGGAACCGCTGGCCCGCCGCTTCGCCGACAAGAAGCGCACCCTCGGCCGGGCCCAGTTCGACGGCGTGGACTGGCGGCCGGGCGAGCACACCGGGGCGCCGCTGCTGTCCGGCGCGCTCGCCTGGCTGGAGTGCGCCCTCGACGCGGGGCTCGACTCCGGCGACCACACCGTGTTCGTCGGCCGGGTCCTGGGCGCGGGGCGCGGCACCGACCGCGACGGGCACGGGCTGCTCTTCTTCGGCGGCCGGTTCGGCAGCGCACCGCGCGGGGCCGTCGCGCACTGAACGTGACACAAGGCTGTGGGGGGGGGGCCCGGGGGGGGGGGGGGGGGCCCCCCCCCCGGGGCCCGGGGGCCCCCCCCCCCGGGGGGGGGGGGGGGGTTGG